>NZ_JAXIOO010000024.1:0-58356 GCF_049311065.1 Arthrobacter sp. 7Tela_A1
GACAGAAACTGCCCGTTACAGCGCTGATACGGGCAGTTTCTGTCATCTCGATGGGGCGTTTTGGTCAGGCCACAGGGTTGCTCGTACCGTTGTCCTGCGAACGTACGGGGCTTGTCCTCGGGAGAGGACACCGAAGACATGGGCAATACCCCCACCGCAGGACAGACCCTGGAGCGCACGGCACCGGAGCAGGCACCAACCCGGCGGACGGCATCCGTCCTGTTGGCTGTCTGCATTGTGCTCATTGGCCTGAATCTCCGCACCGTCTTTTCGAGCTTCTCCGCGATTCTTCCGGAGATCACCGCCGCTTCGGGAATGCCTGCCGTCCTGGTGACAGCCCTGACTACCGGGCCGGTTCTCCTGCTCGGGCTGGTGGCCCCCGCAGCACCCGCGCTGGCTCGGAGACTGGGCATCGAACGGACCATACTCGCCGCCATGACCGTCCTGGCCGCCGGCCTGGCAGTCCGGGGCACCGGCGATTTCGCCGCGATGGCCGCCGGAACCGTCGCCGCCGGGGCGGGCATCGGCGTCGTGAACGTCCTGCTCCCAACGCTGGTGAAGCGCGACTTCCAGCACCGCCTGGGCCTCATGAGCGGCCTGTACACAGGCTCCATTTGCGCTGCCGCCGCGCTGGGCGCCGGGTTCACCCAGCCGCTGCTGCAGGCCACCGGTTCCTGGCAGGACGCGCTCGCGTTCTGGACTCTCCCGGCCGCCCTGGTGGTGCTGCTCTTCGCCCCGCTGGCGCTGCGGCGCGGCCGGACGCCGGGGACAGCGCAGGAGGACGCCGGCCCCTCGGTCTGGCGCTCGCCGTTGGCCTGGCAGATCACCGGCTTCATGGCCCTGCAGGCCATGATGTCCTTCAGCGTCTTCGCGTGGCTGGCGCCGATTCTGCGGGAACGGGGGATCGACGGCGCCGTGGCCGGCTACGTGGTGGCCGGATCGATCGTGGTGCAGGTGCTCGGGTCTTTCCTGGCACCGCCGCTGGCGGCCCGGCTGCGCAGCCAGGGCTGGCTGAACGCCGGAATTGCGCTGCTGACCGGTGCGGGGTTCGCGCTCACGATCCTCGGACCGCTGGACCTCATCTGGGTGTGGGCAGGAATGCTCGGCGTGGGGCAGGGCAGCCTGACCGCGCTGGCCCTGACCATGATCGTCCTGCGCACCCGCGACGCCGCCACCGCCGCCCGGGTATCCGGAATGATGCAGTGCCTCGGGTACGGAATCGGCTCCTCCGGCACGCTCCTGGTCGGAGTGCTCTACACGGCCACGGGATCCTTTACGCCCGCTGCGCTGATGTTCCTGGTGATCGGCGCGGCCGCGGCGGGGATGGGGTTCCTCGCCGGACGCAGCCGGTTCGTCGGCAGCTAGGGCTTACGCCACGAAGCCGGGCAGTACCTGGGACAGCGGCGCGCTGAGCGTGAAGCCGTCCAGCGCTCCCGGTTCCTTCAGCCCTGTCAGCGCGCTGGTGACCAGCAGCAGGGGATCCGGGTCCGCCGTGAGGAGCACGCTGGTTGGCTGGCTCACCGGCAGCGGGACAGACCCCAGCAATTGAGCGTCTTCGGCGTACACGTCGATGCGGGCGGCTCCCCACACCGCATTCCAGATCCGCCCGCGGGCGTCCATGTGCATGCCGTCGGGAGACCCGCCGGCCACATCCGCGAACGGCGTGACGGCCGCCGGATCGGCCACTGTGGTGTGCAGGATCCGGCCGGCGTCCGAGTCCGCGACCAGCACACCGGCACCGTTGGGAAGGAATGCCGGGCCGTTGGGTGTGCTGATGCCGTCAAGCAGCTTGACGACGTCGTTGCTCGCCGGGTCCCAGCGCCAGACGGCACCGCAGGGCTCCGATCCGTCGTGCACCATCGTGCCGAACCAAAAGGAGCCGTCCGGGGCGAAAGCGCCGTCGTTCACGCGGTGGCGGACAGGATCCAGTCCGGTATCGGCCAGGACACGCTCCCCGCCGCCGTCGAGAAGCTCGGTGATGCCGGTGCCGGCGGCGGCGATGAGCCGGCCCGCACGGTCCAGTTCAGTGACGCCGAGGGGCCGGTCCAGCTTATGGGTGAGCACCGGCGCGCCACTTCCCGGCGTCCAGGCATAGAGCTCCCCGAACATCAGGTCCACCCAGCGGACTCCGCCCGGCCCGGCGCGCAGTCCTTCGCCCAGTTCCAGGGCGTGGGTGCTGACAGGCGTCCATGCGTCGTGGGGCATGCTGTTCCTTTCGGTGGTCGAATCTGCGACAAACTAACACGCCAACCGAAGCGGGCACACGCCGGGATGTTAGTCTGATCACTGCGAAGGCGGGCACGAACAGGTGCTAACAACCTGGCATTTTCCCGTGCGGAAAGACCGCCGGGGCTTTGACCGCAGGGGGCAGTACCCATGAGAACTGATGCCGATTACCTGGCCCGGGCCATCGACCTGGCCACCGCAAACGTCGCCGACAGCGGCGGACCGTTCGGGGCCGTTATCCTCACGGCGGACGGACAGGCCTTCGACGGCGTGAACCGCGTGACCTCCAGCAACGACCCCACCGCCCACGCCGAAGTCACGGCGATCCGCAACGCCTGCGCTGCGCTGGAGACCTTCGACCTCAGCGGCGCCGTGCTCTACACCAGCTGCGAGCCGTGCCCCATGTGCCTCGCGTCCGCCCTGTGGGCCCGGATCAGCCGCGTCGTTTTCGCCGCGGACCGGCACGACGCCGCGCGCGCCGGATTTGATGACGCAGTCTTCTACGAATACTTCGAGACTCCGATCGAGGAGCGCTCCATGCCGGTGGTCCAGGTCTCCGGAGACACCCGCACCGCGCCCTTCGACGCGTGGAACGCTGCGGTCACCCGGGTCGAGTACTAGGCGGGGTCTTTCCGGGCAGGCGCTCCGGGGAGCGGATCGGCTCCGGCCAGCCACCGGCTGTTGTGCACGGTCATGATCCTCACCTCCTCATCGGTAAAACCCTCCCGGAGCAGCAGGTCCGCGGCGATCGCCAGTCCGTCCTCTACCGGAGGATTGAAGGGCTGGCCCAGATCGCTGCTGATCACGGAGTGCTCAGGCCCGGCGGTGCGGATGTTGGAGAACCACAGGTCCCAGTCGACCTTGCCGGTGAGGGGAGTGGTCAGGCAGCGCTCCAGCAGTGCACCCTGGGCGGCCAGCTCGATCTGCCGGTCCAGGGCCATGCGCTGGGACGTGAATTCCGGGTGGGTAATGACGATGCGCCGCACCCCGCGCTCAAGGGCAGCGGGAACGACCGCCGCCGACTCCGCCGAATGCAGATGTCCGGTGGCCAGGGTGAGGTCATGCTTGGCGATCAGGTCCAGCACCTGCAGCGTTTCGGTCCGCAGGGACCCGTCTTCGGCCAGCGGTTCCACCGCGTCAGCGGCCATGCCGGCGTTCCGCAGGTCCTCCTGGAGCTGCGCCCACATGGGCGGGGTGGCGCCGTCGGGCTCCTCGGCCAGGCAGCTGCGCTGGTTGGAACTGTCCACGGTGGGCAGCCAGACAAACTGCGCTCCGCTCCGCGCTGCTACTTCCACGGCGATCGGATTCATCCCGCCCACCGAGGCGTTGAGGGTGATGGCGCCCAGCACGTCGACACCAGGGCTGACCTTGCGGACCACCGCCGCCCGCTCCGCCGTCGGCACGTAGTGGGACTTCAGGACAAAGCCGGCCATCCCGAGACCGCGGAATCTCAGGGCCAGATCCACATCATCGATCCGCCGCTTCATCACATCCGGGGCAATGTGGACGTGGACGTCGTAACCGCCCTTCACCAGCTCCCGGGCGCGGGTCGACGGTTCAGTAATCTCACGGCGCATCGTTCGTTCCTTCCTGTCCGCCAACCGGAAGCCCGTTCGCTTCGATCCAGGCCAGCCAGTCCAGCGTCCCCTCGGCCATCGGAGACCTGGCACCCACCTCCCGCGCGTAGTCCAGCGCGTCCTGCACCTCGTGCCTGCGGCGCGGGGCATGGGCAGCCGTACCGGAAAACAGCCGCTCCAGCAGGGCCTCGCCGTCGGGCCCCAGTTCGGCTGCCATCTGTTTCCGGATCCAGTCCCCGACGCCGGCGGTGTCCCCTACCTGCGCGGTTTCGATGACCAGGGCCGCCAGCCCTTTCATGAAGATGCTGCGAACCAGCTTCCGGGCGGCGGCGTCGCCGGCCTCGGCCCCGATGAACTCGATGGGGACACCAAGGCGGGAAAAGAGCTCGACGGCGGCTTCCGCACCGTCACCGCTGGCCAGCAGGGGAGTGCGGATCCCGCTGCGGGGAACGGGAGCCAGTACCGCGACGTCGGCGAACCGGATGCCGAGTACCTGAGCGGCGGCAGCCATGGCCTTCTTGGCGAGGGGGGAGGCGGTGTTGAAGTCCGCATAGACGGCAGACGGCGGGGCGAGCTCCAGTGCGTCGGCAGCTACGGCTTCGGCGGCAGCGGCACCCACCAGGCTGATGACGACGTCGGAGCCCGCGAGGGCCTCGTGCAGGGTGCTGCGCTGGTCCACGCCTTCGGCCCGTGCGTCGGCATAGGGGTCGTAGCCCAACACCCGGAATCCCGCCGCAGCGAGACCAGCCGCATAGATCCGCCCGGCTTCGCCGAGACCCAGAACAGTAGCCGTTGTCATAGATGGTCCTTCACAAGGTTCAGAGTGTTTCCGAATACTCCACCGGATTCCGGCGGAGTGCAACGACCCGCGCCCCTCGCAGGACCACCGTTTTCCCCGGATGCTACCTTTTTGTCAACAAGATAGTTGTGAAACTGGGAGAGTGATGGCTCGTACTACGGCGGTATCCACGGACATCGGAGCGGTGGTCGCCGCGATCCGCTCTGCCATCCGCGGGGGTGAGCTCGCACCCAACCAGCGCCTCGTGGAGGCGGACCTCTGCGGCGACTACAACGCCAGCCGGTCCACGGTGCGCTCGGCGCTGGCCGAGCTGACGGTCGAGGGACTGGTGGAACGGATCCAGAACCGCGGAGCACGCGTCCGGGCTGTCTCCAAGGAAGAAGCCATCGAGATCGTCGAGGTGCGTTCCGCCGTCGAAGCGCTGTGCGCGGGCAAGGCGGCCGAGAGGATTACCGGGGAGGGTATCTCCGAGCTCCGCGGTCTGGCACGCCGGATGGAAGAATCCGTGGCTGCCGGGGATCTGTTCGGCTACTCGAAGGCCAACCAGGAACTGCACCAGAGGATCATCGACATCAGCGGCCAGCGCACCGCCGCGGCCACGATCGAGCGCCTGCGCGGACAGAGTGTGCGCTACCAGTTCCGGCTTGCCATGCAGCCCGGGCGCCCGGCCGTCTCGCTGCCCGAACACCTCGCCGTCGTCGATGCCATTTGCTCCCGGAACCGCCCGAGGGCGGAGGAAGCGATGGCAGCCCACCTGGCCAGCGTCGCCCGGGCTATCGAAGGCTCTGACGACGCCGCACGGATGTAGCGCCAACAACGGCGGAAGGCCGGCAAAGCCTGCCACCGGTGCCGGTCCCGCCGTATTCTCCAAGGATGGACCCGGTTCGTGTCTGTCTCTGGATCTTTGCCGCAACCGCACTGGCTACCTGGGTGCTGTCGCTGATCACCCGCGAGTACTCCTGGACCGACCGCATCTGGTCGCTGACGCCCGTGGCCTACGCCTGGGTCTTCGCCGCGGCGTCCGGCTGGGATGCGCGGCTGGTGCTGATGGCCGTGCTGGTGAGCTTGTGGGGTACCAGGCTGACCTTCAACTTCGCGCGCAAGGGCGGGTACGCGCAGGGCGGGGAAGACTACCGCTGGGGCATCCTGCGCCGACGGATGCGTTCCTGGCAGTTCCAGCTGTTCAACCTGGGCTTCATCAGCCTCTACCAGAATCTCATCATCTGGCTGATGACGCTGCCGGCGCTGACAGCGTACGAGCACCCTCGCCCGCTGGGTCCCTGGGACTGGGTCCTGGCTTTCCTCTTTCTTGCTGCCCTGGCGGGAGAGGCGACGGCAGACCAGCAGCAGTGGAACTTCCAGCAGTGGAAGAAAGCGGAGAAGGCCGCCGGAAGAACACCGGAAACAGGTTTCGTGCAGACTGGCCTCTTCCACTTTTCCAGGCATCCCAATTTTTTCTTCGAACAGGCCCAGTGGTGGCTGTTCTACGGCTTCGCGATTGCGGCTTCCGGAACCTGGCTGCACGCCACGATCGCCGGCCCGCTGCTGCTCACGCTGCTCTTTGCCGGGTCCACGGTCTTTACCGAGAGCATTTCGAGGAGCCGCTACCCGGCGTACGCGCAGTACCAGCAGCGGACGTCCCCGATTATTCCCCTGCCGCCGCGCGGGCACGCCCGCCCGCTCGAGGCCAGCTAGAACGCGTCCGGCGAAATCCGCCGCGACGGCCCGACGCCAGGGAAAGAGGTGCTCAGTGCGGTCTGCCGCAGTCCGGGCTCAATCACCTTGGCATAGCAGGTGGAATGCGGCAGGCCGGCGTACGGACCGAAGTTCGGAACCACCAGGTAACCGGCATGCTCGTAGAACTTCCTGCCGTCGGACTGCGCTGATCCGGCCTCCGCGGTGATGACCCCGTAGCCCGCTGCCCGGGCACGGAATTCCAGTGCCGACAGCACAGTCGTCGCGACGCCGGAGCCCCGGGCGTAGGGCAGGACATAGATCCGCTTGACCTCGGCGGTGGACTCGTCGAGCCGCCGCAGCCCGCCGCAGCCCAGCGGTTGTCCGGAGCTGCGTTCGTAGGCAATCACGAAGACCGCCGTATCCGCTTCCGTGGGTGGAGCAGGATCGTGGTCGATTCCACGGAACCGGGCATCCAACTCAGCCTGCTGTGCCCGCCGCAGGTCGGCACCCACCGGGTTGGACCACGGCACTTCTCGGATGCTCAGGCTCGGGGTTAGCGGGAACTGCACATGAACCTCCTGGGGGCTGGTTCACCTCAATCTACGAAGCGCCGGTTTCCTGCGTGTTTCCGCTGTGTGAGAACTGGGCTAAGCCAAAAACGGGATTCCGCGAGGCATGCAAAAATGGAAGGGATGACTTCCCCCAAGAATTTTCCCGCTGCCCCGAGCGCCGGCGCCGTGCCGCAGGTGCGTCCCGCAACTGAAGGCTGGGAGCAGGCCAAAGAACCCGACGGCCGGCCCCTGCTGCAGTTCAAGTCGCCCCGGGTATCCCAGCCGCCGGAACACCTCGCGGACCTGACCCTGGCGGAGCGCCAGGAGAAGCTGAAGTCCCTCGGCCTGCCCGCGTTCCGCGCCAAGCAGCTTTCGGTGCACTATTTCCAGCACTACACCACCGACCCCGAGAAGATGAGCGACCTCCCCAAGGAACGCCGTGATGAGCTGGTCAAGGAAATGTTCCCCACCCTGCTCACCGAGGTAAAGCGCCTGACCACGGACAAGGGGGACACCATCAAGTTCCTCTGGCGGCTCTTCGACGGCTCGCTCGTGGAGTCTGTGCTGATGCGCTACCCGGGCCGGATCACGCTGTGCGTTTCCAGCCAGTGCGGCTGCGGCATGAACTGTCCGTTCTGCGCCACCGGCCAGGCCGGCCTCACCCGCAACATGTCGGCCGCGGAAATCCTGGACCAGATTGTCCAGGCCAACCGGGTCATCGCCGAAGGCGGACTGGGCGGCAAGCGGCGCGACGGCGGCCACGACGCCGAGCGCGTCACCAACATTGTCTTCATGGGCATGGGTGAACCCCTGGCCAACTACAAGCGGGTCATGAACGCGGTCCACAGGATGGCTGCCGAAGCCCCCGAGGGCCTGGGCATGAGCGCCCGCAACATCACCGTGTCCACGGTGGGCCTGGTTCCGGCCATTAAGAAGCTGGCCGACGAGAACATCCCGGTCACCTTCGCGCTGAGCCTGCACGCCCCGGATGACGAGCTGCGTGATGACCTGATTCCGGTCAACAGCCGCTGGAAGGTCGACGAAGCGCTCGACGCCGCGTACCACTACTACCGCACCACCGGCCGCCGCGTCTCGATCGAATATGCACTGATCAAGGACATGAACGACCACCCGTGGCGTGCGGCGCTGCTGGCCAAGAAGCTGAACTCCCGCGGCCGCGGCTGGGTGCACGTGAACCCGATTCCGCTGAACCCCACCCCCGGCTCGATCTGGACCTCCCCGGAACCCGAGGTGATCCAGGAATTCATTGACACCCTGGTCGACGCCGGTGTGCCCACCACGGTCCGCGACACCCGCGGCAAGGAGATCGACGGCGCCTGCGGCCAGCTGGCCGCTGCGGACTAGCCTTCGGCTGTCGCCGCCTCAGGCAACAAAGATGCAGAACGGATGCCCGGCAGGATCGGCGTAGACGTAGAGGGGCTCATCGGGATCGTCCGTGCGGTCCACGAGCAGTTTCGCCCCCAGGGCCAGCGCCCTGGCGTGCTGGTTTGCCAGGGCCTGCCGGTCGGGAACGGTGAGGTCGAGGTGCATCTGCATGGGCACCTCCGGGCTGGGCCAGGTAGTCCGCCGGAGCTGCTCAGCCTCCTGGAAAGCCAGCTTGCTGTTGCCCTGGCGATCCGTGAGGACGAGCCAGTCAGCAGTGTCCTCAGTGCCCTGCGGGACGGGCTCGTCTCCCGCGCGGTACCGGAGGCCGAGGAGCCGGCGGTAAAACTCCGCCAGCCCCCGCACATCGGGAGTGTCCAGAACCGGCTGGAGCAGCTGGGGGAACTCGGTCATGGGCCCACCCTAACGTTCCCGGGCCGGCAGGACGATGGCCACCTAAAGATGACCACATAATAACGACGGGGGGGGGGGGGGGGGGGTACCCCCCCCGGCCCCCCCGCCGTCGTGCCTTGAGGCCTACTTCTTCAGGTGATCCACCAGCGCGTCGGCAATGCCCGTGTACGTGGCCGGGGTGAGCGCGAGCAGGCGTGCCTCGGCTTCGGCGGGCAGGCCCAGGCCGGAGACGAACTCCTTCATCCGCTCTGCATCCACCCGGTGGCCGCGGGTCAGTTCCTTGAGCCGTTCGTAGGGGTTCTCCATGCCCGGGGCGCCGGCAATCGCTTCAGCGCGCATGACCATCTGGATGGCTTCGCCCAGGACTTCCCAGTTGGTGTCCAGGTCCGCTGCCAGGACGTCCTCGGCAACCTTGAGCCGGCCCAGGCCCTTGGCCACATTGGAAATCGCGAGCAGGGAATGGCCGAAGGCGACGCCGATGTTCCGCTGGGAAGAGGAATCCGTCAGGTCACGCTGCCAGCGGGAGGTCACCAGGGTGGACGCCAGCGTGTCCAGCAGCCCGTTGGAGATCTCCAGGTTGGCCTCGGCGTTTTCGAAGCGGATCGGGTTCACCTTGTGCGGCATGGTGGAGGAACCGGTGGCTCCGGCCACGGGGACCTGCGCGAAATAGCCGATGGAGATGTAGCTCCAGACATCCGTGCAGAAGTTGTGCAGGATCCGGTTGAACCGCGCCATGTCGGCGTACAGCTCAGCCTGCCAGTCGTGGGATTCGATCTGGGTGGTGAGCGGGTTCCAGGTCAGGCCCAGGCCCTCGACGAAGGACTTGGCGACCTGCTGCCAGTCTGCGCCGGGAACAGAGGCGTAGTGCGCGGCGAACGTGCCGGTGGCGCCGTTGATCTTGCCCAGGAATTCGGTGCCGGCAACGCGGTCCAGCTGCCGGGTCAGGCGGTGGACGGTGACGGCCAGTTCCTTGCCCAGCGTGGTGGGGGTGGCAGGCTGTCCGTGGGTGCGGGAAAGCATCGGCACCGAGCGGGTGTCCTCAGCCATGGCTGCGATCTGGGCCACCATCTCGCGGGCTGCAGGCAGCCAGACGTCCTCCACCGCACCCTTGACGCCGAGGGCATAGGAAAGGTTGTTGATGTCCTCCGAGGTGCAGCCGAAGTGCACCAGGCTGGTCAGGTCTTCGATGCCGATCGCGGCCAGGCGGCGGCCGATGAAGTACTCCACTGCCTTCACGTCGTGAACGGTGACCTGCTCGATTTCGGCCAGCTCCTGGACGGAAGTGCCGTCGAACCCGGCCACGATTTCGCGCAGCTGTGCCTGCTGTTCTGCCGTGAGCGGTGAGGTACCCGGGAGGACCGAGTTGGAGGTGAGGTGGATCAGCCACTCGACCTCGACGTGGGTGCGGTCGCGGTTCAGGGCGGCTTCGGAGAGATAGTCAACCAGCGGTGCGGTCGCGGAGCGGTAGCGTCCGTCCAGCGGGCCCAGCGCGATCGCTGGGGTTACGGAGGCAAGGGAAACGCGCGGAGCGGGAACAGAATCGGCCATACGGCAATTCTTCCACGTCCGTGCAGTTGCCCTGCTCTGTGACGGCGGGCCGGGTGTTCCCCCACAGCACCGTGCTGCCGGGCTTTCTTTCCACACCTGGTGGTTCCGGCGGTTTGTTCCACGGTACCCGCCCGTAGTTTTGCCTTCGGGACCAGGATGCGGGCGCCTGCCGGGCGCCGGCCGGGCGGGCGCCGGCGGCGCGAGGAGGAAGGCAAGCACGATGGGCGAACCGTGGGAAAAGTGCCTTCCCGGACAGGGGGAGGAAATCCGGCGTGGTGCCCTGCGGCTGGACGGGCTGGCAGAAGAGCTGCGGGACATACAGCGCACCCTGGTCTCCGCAGACGAGGAAGACTGGCGCTCGCCGACCGCCCGGCAATTTGAGGAGTGCGTGCAGCAGGGGTCTCGGGCGCTGGCCTTGTGCCTTGAATCGCTGGCACTTTCGGTGCAGGCCCGCCGGGAAGCGGCCGCTGCAGCCGAGGAGGAGGCGTGGGCATGGAAGTAGGCATGCAGGGCAGCGCCCCGGTCGCGGAATTCCAGGTACGGGGCGGTGCCGGGTCGGTCATGGTGGAATTCGAGTCCCTTGAATCCCGGGCAGCGGTCCTCCGGGGCGCAGTTGAACGGATGGAGGGGATCTCGCGGGAGCTCCGGCGAAGCCAGTTCGCGGAGGACGGATATATCCGGAACAGTGCCACTCCGGCCGCTGCTGCTGCCGTGGAGGAACTCTCCGAGGCCGCCGCACAGCTGGAGCGGTGCCGGCTCACGATCGACGAGGCTGCACAGGATCTGGGAACCGCGGTTGAGCGCTACCGCGAGGTTGAGGGCCAGCTGGAGCGGACGGACCGGCTTCCCTTGATCACCTCGCTTAGCCTGCTCGCCCTGGGGCGGGGAGTCGCAGGATTCCCTGAACGCGCCGTCGCCGAAACCTTGCCTCTGCGCTTCTTCGACGAGGGGGTCCTCAAAGTGCTGGCGGGAGCGGCTTCCCCGGGACGGAGGGGGCTGCGCAGGATCGAGGTCGAAAAATCCAGCCGGTCCGGTGAACAGGTGTACGTGGAAGCGACCGCCGCCGGACTGCTTGAGCGGAGCACCGTCCTCCTGGAGGAGGATGATCCGGGCGTGATCGAGGTGCTGCGGCTGGACGGCCCGGAGGGCCCGGTCTTCGTCGTGACGATCCCGGGGAGCCAGGCCGGCGGACTGACTGCCGGAGAAAACCCCTTCGACGCTTACGGCGTTGTTGAGAGCCGCGCCCATCAGAGCAGGTATGTTGCGGCAGCCGTCGCGGAAGCACTGCGCCAGGCGGAACTTGAGGCCGGGGATGCCGTGGTCCTGGTCGGTTACAGCCAGGGCGGAATCCATGCCGTCAATGCTGCCGGGCCGATCCAGGACGCCACGGGTGCGGAGGTCCGGTATATCCTCACAGCCGCCGCTCCGGCCGGAGATGCCGAGATCCCCGCCGGTGCCCAGGCACTGCATCTGGAGCATGTGCTGGATTGGGTTCCCGGAGCTGACGGCACGTCCAACCCGGACCGGTCCAACCGTGTCACCATGACCCTGGCTGGCCCCGTTCCGGGAGTGGCCGCCGAGGACCAGGGGCTTGGGCCGGCGCACAAGCTCCCGGTCTATGCTGCGGGCGCCTCGGCCGCTGATGCCAGCACGGATCCGTCCCTGCGGGGATCCCTGGACGGGCTGGCGTCAGTGATGGGAGCTGGCGGCGCGGCAACGCGGCAGTTGTACCGGCTCAGCCGGTCGACGCCTCCCGCTGCGGCGGTGGTTCCGAAAGGGACGGTTGGAAAAGCTGCAGGGAGGAAAGACTAGCGGCGTGATCCGGTGAGGGAACCCGCCACCATGGAGACGATGCTGATGATGATCGAGGCGAGTATTGCGGTCCAGAAGAAGGAATCGACCTCGAAATGCACCGGCGTGAAACTGGTGAGCCAGGCGGTGAGCATCAGCATGCCGGCATTGATGATGATGGAGAAAAGCCCGAGGGTCAGGATCGTCAGCGGCAAGGCCAGCAGACGGACGATGGGGCGGACCAGAGCGTTCACCACGCCGAAGACCAGGCCGATGAACAGGTACGCCAGCACCACGTCCAGCGTCTCGTTTCCGGTCATGGTTCCTGATTCACTGACGGTGATTCCGGGCAGGATCCAGCCGGCTACCCAGAGGGCCAGGCCGTTAACGAGGATTTGCAGCAGCAGGCGCATGCCCCCATGCTGGCACAGCCGGTGTTCTGTTCCCAAGACCGGGGAGCAGGGGGCTGTGGAGCACGTCACATTGGCACACCCGTTTGAGCATTAGTCTTAAGCCATGACCACTACCGAGAATGACATCAACACTGCGTCCGTTCCGGCGCCCGGTATCCGTCCGCGCCCTGTCGTGGACCGGTTGCCGCGCTACGCTGCCGGGAAGCCGCCCGTGGTGATTGAAGGGCTCGAGAGCTACAAGCTCTCCTCCAACGAGAATCCCTTCCCGCCGCTGCCGTCCGTGCTTGAGGCCATCAGTGCCCACCCGAACGTCAACCGCTATCCGGATCCGCTGGCCACTGCGCTCCGCACCGAGCTTGCGTCCTTCCTTGATGTTCCCGCAGAAGACATCGTCACCGGCGGTGGCAGTCTTGGCGCCCTGAACCAGCTGCTGGCCACCTTCGCGGGCCAGAACGAGGACGGGGTCCAGGATGAAGTGGTCTATCCCTGGCGCTCCTTCGAGGCCTATCCCATTTCCGTCGGTCTCTCCGGAGCCCGGGATGTCCAGGTTCCGCTGCGCAGCGACGGGCACCACGACCTTGACGCCATGGCGGCAGCGGTGACCGACCGGACCAAGATGGTTCTCCTGTGCACCCCGAACAATCCCACAGGGCCGGTGCTGACCCGGGATGAAGTGGAAGGTTTCCTGGCGAAGGTCCCAGAGGACGTCATCGTCGTGATCGACGAGGCGTACGAGGACTTCGTCCGTGATCCGGAGGCGGTCAACGGTGTCGATGTGTACCGAAGGCACCAGAACGTCGTGGTCCTGCGTACCTTCTCCAAGGGTGCCGGACTGGCAGGGCTGCGGGTGGGGTATTCCATCTCGCATCCCCACCTGACCCAATACCTGCGGGTCGCAGCCGTGCCGTTTGCCGTGTCGCAGATCGCTGAACAGGCCGCCATCGCTTCCTTGCGCCACCACGGCGAACTTGTGGAAAGAATACAAGCACTCGTCGCGGAACGGACCCGGGTCGTGGAGGGACTGAAGGCTCTGGGATGGGACATCCCGCAGGCTGAAGGCAACTTCGTGTGGCTGGCCCTCGGCGAGAATACTCCCGAGTTTGCAGTGCTGGCGGAGCAGCAGGCACTGTCCGTCCGGGCCTTCGGGACCGAAGGTGTCCGGGTGACGATCGGCGAAGCGGAAGCCAACTCCCGATTCCTCGCTTTATGTGCAACCTATACAAAAGGCCCCGGGGTTTCCTAGCGTGTCTTAAGTGCTTGTTGAGGCGCCGCCCTCGTTAGGCTGTGGGAAGTAACTTCCACGTATATGTCATGGCGGGTATGTATTCCTGCTGTGGCATATTTCTAGCGGGGGCAGGGCCTCGGCCCGGCCCGGCGAGGAGAAGTATGGCCCTGGAGCACCTGCCCGCCAGCGAATTCGATTCGGCGGAGCTGGACGAAACCCTCATGCGTGCTGCCGGCAGCGCGCCTGAAGGAATGGTCCAGCTCCTCACACCAGACGGCGAACGGGTTGGCCACCAGCTGTATGAGCAGTACGTCCTGGACGTCGACGCCGAGGTGCTCCGGTCCTTCTACCGGGACATGTTCCTCATCCGGCGCTTCGACGTCGAGGCAACAGCGCTCCAGCGCCAGGGCGAACTGGTGATGTGGGTTCCCCTGACCGGGCAGGAAGGGGCGCAGATCGGTTCCGGCCGTGCCCTGGCCGTCCAGGACTACGTCTTCCCCACCTACCGCGAGCACGGGGTTGCCCTGACCCGCGGGCTTGAGCTCTCCCACCTCCTGCGACGCTTCCGCGGTATCTCCCACGGCGGCTGGGACCCCAGGGAATCCAACTTCCACCTGTACACACTGGTCCTCGCCGCACAGGTGCCGCACGCAGTGGGCTACGCCATGGGCATGGCCCGGGACCAGGCGGCGGACCCCTCGGTCCCCGCCGGAGCCACGGTTGCCTACTTCGGCGACGGCGCCAGCTCGGAGGGCGACGTCCACGAAGGCATGGTCTTCGCCGCCTCCTATGACGCTCCGGTGGTGTTCTTCTGCCAGAACAACCACTGGGCGATTTCCGTTCCGACGGAAGTCCAGTCACGGATCCCGCTGGCAAACCGTGCCCAGGGTTACGGATTCCCGGGTATTCGAGTGGACGGCAATGACGTCCTGGCCGTGCATGCCGTAACCCGCTGGGCGCTTGAACACGCCCGCTCCGGCAAGGGCCCTGTGCTGATCGAAGCGTTTACCTACCGGATGAGCGCCCACACAACAGCTGACGACCCCACCAAGTACCGTCTCTCCGCGGATGAGCAGGCGTGGACCTCGCGTGACCCGCTGATCCGGCTGGAAAAGTACCTCCGTTCCAGCGGTGGCGGTGACGACGCTTTCTTCTCCGCGCTGGCTGCGGAGGGCGACGAGCTTGCGGTAAAGCTTCGCGCGGACGTCCAGGCGATGGAACCGCCGGTGTTCGAGGATTCCTTTACGGACGTCTACGCGGACCCCCACCCCTTGATCCGTGAGGAGCTGGCGTTCCACCAGGCCTACGAAGACGGATTTGCCGACGATGACGAGGAAGACGCAGAGGAAGCCGGCGCATGAGCACCATGACCATGGCGAAGGCCATCAATGCCGGGCTGCGCGCCGGCCTGGCTGACAACCCGAAGGCGCTGCTCATGGGGGAGGACATTGGTTCCCTGGGCGGGGTCTACCGGATCACTGAAGGACTCAAGGCGGAGTTTGGCGCCGACCGCGTGGTTGACACGCCGCTCGCTGAATCCGGCATCATCGGCACGGCGATCGGCTTGGCGCTGCGGGGCTACCGGCCCGTCTGCGAGATCCAGTTCGACGGCTTCGTCTTCCCGGGCTTCAACCAGATCACCACGCAGCTGGCCAAGATGCGCTCCCGCAGCGAAGGGGCGCTGAGCGCTCCCGTGGTCATCCGCATTCCCTACGGCGGCGGCATCGGATCGATCGAGCACCATTCCGAATCTCCGGAGGCGCTTTTCGCGCACACCGCGGGGATCCGGATCCTCACGCCGTCCAACCCGCAGGACGGCTACTGGATGATTCAGCAGGCGATGTCCGGCCAGGATCCGGTCATCGTCTTCGAGCCCAAGCGCCGCTACTGGCTCAAGGGTGAAGTGGATACCGCAGCCCCGGCGGGCGATCCCTTCTCCGCGCACGTGGTGCGCCCGGGCACCGACGCCACCATCGTCGCCTATGGGCCGCTGGTGCCAGTTGCCCTGGCAGCCGCAGAGGCAGCGGCGGAGGACGGCCGCAGCATCGAGGTGATCGACCTGCGGTCCATCTCGCCGATCGACTTTGACACCGTCACGGACTCTGTCCGCCGCACCGGACGCCTGATCGTCACCCACGAAGCCCCCACCTTCGGCGGGATCGGCGGAGAGATCGCGGCCCGCGTGAGTGAACGGGCCTTCCTGCACCTGGAGGCACCGGTGATCCGGGTGGGAGGCTTCCACATGCCCTACCCGGTGGCTGCCGTGGAGGAACACTACCTTCCGGATATCGACCGGCTCCTGGACGCCGTCGACACCGTGTTCTCCTACTGACCGCGTCCCTGACAGATTCCCGCCCGCCGGTCCGCCGGCCATCGCCAGATCGAGATCTTCCATGACAGAGAAAACATTCAAACTGCCCGACGTCGGTGAAGGACTCACTGAGGCCGAAATCGTCCAGTGGAGGGTCAAAGAGGGCGACACTGTCGCTGTGAACGACGTGATTGTCGAGATCGAGACGGCGAAATCACTCGTAGAGCTTCCCTCACCGTTCGCCGGGACGGTCAGCAGCATCCTGGTTGAGGAGGGCCGGACCGTCGAAGTTGGGACGCCTATCTTCCAGGTTGCGGTGGGCGCCGGGGGCAAGGCGCCGGCGAAAAAGGCTGCCAAGGCCACCAAGCGAAACCAGGGGGCAGAGCAGGCTGCTGAATCGGACGGCCCGCCGGCGTCGTCCCTGACCGGGACCGGGCCGAAGGCCGACGCCGTTAAGCGCCGTCCGCGGCGCAGCGGGCTGCGTGCCTCCGCGGGACAGTCGCCCGCCCCCGGCGCGTCCGCGATCCCCAGCGCGCCAGCGGCCCCCAGCGCGCCCGCGGCTTCCGCTTCGCCTGCCCGGCCGGAACCGGTGCCCGTGCCCCCGCGGCACGATCCCCGCAGCCAGGCAGTCGCCGCGGCGGGTGCAGCCGTCCAGGACCGCTTCAACCAGCTGCTTCAGCGGGTTCTGGCCAAGCCTCCCGTGCGGAAGGCAGCCAAGGATCTTGGCATCAACCTCGCAGACGTACCGGCCACCGGTGCCGGCGGCGAAGTGACCAAGCAGGACCTCATCAGCTACCAGGCCCAGCGTGAGTCCGAAGTGGACTCCGCGGACACGTTCTGGACTCCGGCTGCGGGCCCCGAAGACACCCGGATTGAACGGATCCCCGTGAAGGGCGTCCGGAAAGCCACCGCCAAAGCCATGGTGGACAGCGCGTTCAGCGCCCCGCACGTGAGCATTTTCGTGGACGTGGACGCTTCCCGGACCATGGAGTTCGTCAAGCGGCTCAAGGCCTCCCGCGACTTTGAGGGCATCAAGGTTTCCCCACTGCTGATCCTGGCCAAGGCAGTCATTTGGGCAGCCGCCCGCAACCCTTCGGTCAACGCCACCTGGGCGGGCGACGAAATCCACGTCAAGCACTTCATGAACCTGGGCATTGCCGCGGCAACGCCCCGGGGACTGATGGTTCCCAATATCAAGGACGCGCAGGACCTGTCCCTCAAGGAGCTTGCGCTTGCGCTGAATAACCTGGCGGGCACGGCCCGGGCAGGGAAGACGCCGCCGGCTGACATGCGCGGAGGGACGCTGACGATCACCAACATCGGCGCCCTGGGCATCGACACCGGAACGCCGATCATCAACCCCGGCGAAGTCGCGATCGTGGCGTTTGGAACTATCAAGCAAAAGCCGTGGGTGCTCGACGGCGAGGTCATCCCGCGGTGGATCACCACCCTCGGCGGGTCATTTGACCACCGGGTGGTCGACGGCGACCTTTCGGCCCGTTTCATGGCCGATGTTGCCGCCATCCTGGAAGAACCCGCACTGCTTCTGGACTAGTCTCGAAGGAGGACAACGATCGGAGAAGCATGGCTATGAATCCCGGACCGGGCAACGGCGGCGGCGGCCCCCAGATTGACTGGAAGCGTACAGCCTGGATCCTGGTTGGCGCGTTCATCGTGTCCAGCCTGCTCATCATCCTGTTTCCGAACCTCGGCATGCTGTGGCGGCTGGCGATCATGGCCCTGCTGTTCGTGATCGTTGTCCCCTTCTTCGACCGGCGGCGCCGCAAGTAGCGGGGACCGGCCGTCCGGCGGCCAGGGCGTTCGCTCAGCCGTCCCCGACCGCACGGCGGATCACGGGCGACAGGCGGCGCACGCCCTCCTCGATGTCTTCGGGGGAGACTGCGCTGAACGCCAGGCGCAGCCGGGAACTCGGTTCATCTCCGGGGGTGAAGGCTGCTCCCGGAATGAACACAGTCCCCGCCTCGATGGCCTCTGTGAGGAGCGGGTACGTGTCGATTCCTTCCGGCAGGGACACCCAGACAAAAAACCCGCCGTCAGGCACGGTCCAGGTGACGCCGTCGGGCATCTCGTTTTCCAGGGCGGAGAGCATGGCAGCGCAGCGGTCCGCATAGAGTTTCCGTGAGTCGCGGATACGGCCCATCCAGTCGAAATCGCGCAGGTACGCAGCGGTGATCATCTGGGTCAGCGGCGAGGGGCAGAGCACCACGGCTTCGCAGGCAAGATAGAAGCGGCGGAACAAGTGCTTCGGCACAAGGGCCCAGCCCAGCCGCAGGCCCGGCGCGAAGATCTTGGAAAAGGAACCCAGGTACAGCACGTCCTCCGGGTGCGCGGCGCGCAGGGGCGTCAGCGGCTCGCCGTCGAACCTGAGCAGGCCATACGGATTATCCTCCAGCACCAGGATGTTGTTCTCGCGGCAAATGCGGACCACCTCGTCCCGCCGGTCTGCTGAGAGGGTGATTCCGCTGGGATTGTTGAAACTGGGGATCGTGTACAGCATCTTGATTCGTTTGCCCGCAGCCTTCAGGGACTGGATCCGTTCTTCGAGGGCTTCGGGAATGAGCCCGTTGGCGTCCATCGGTACGGGCTGCATATCAACTTCGTAAGCCTCGAACGCGTTGAGGGCGCCCACATAGGTTGGGTCTTCGCACAGCACGACATCGCCGGGGTTGCAGAACACCTTCGCGGCAACATCCTGGCCGGACTGCGAGCCTGTGGTGATGACTACGTCCTCGGGATCGGCGCCCGTGATCCCCTCGGCGGCCATGACCTCGCAGGCCAGCTCGCGCAGTTCCTGGAGGCCCTGGCCCGGTCCGTACTGCAGGGCTGCCAGCCCCTGGGTGCGGATGATGCCGGCAGCGGCGTCGGCCAGGCCGTCAAGCGGAAGGGACTGGAGGTACGGGCTGCCGCCAGCGAGCGAAATAAGTCCCGGGCGGATGGAGATATCAAAAACGTCCCGCACCGCCGACTGTTTGATGTGGAAGGCCCGGTCTGAAAGCAGCTCGTGGTGCCGATGGGCCGATCCCGTTGCGCGGTCCAGGGCTACCTGTGCTTCCGGGGTCAGCACCGACCCCGTGGTTTCCTCAAAAGTCATGCCACATCATGGCACCCGAGTTGACCGCTAAGCAACACAGGTTTCCTAAATCCAGCCTGCCTTGTGGGCCTTGATCCCCGCCTGGAACCTGCTTTCGGCCTTCAGCTCCTCGAGCATCCACGCGATGTGGCGGCGGCAGGTCCGCACGCTGATGCCGACGCGGCGGGCGATGACCTCGTCCGAGTGCCCTGCCGCAAGCCCGGCCAGGACGGAACGCTGAGTGCTGCTCAGCACCGCTTTCCGCGGTTCCTCATCGAGGAAGGGATCCGCCAGGCTCCAGGCGAATTCGAAGAGCATGGAAAAGAGGGCGATGAGGTTTGGGTCGCGGATGACCAGACCGGCGCGGTCGTAGCTGTGCAGCTGCCGGGCCACCACGGCTACTTTGTCGTCGAAGATGAGCGTGCGCAGCGGAACGTAGGGGAGGGTCCGGAACTCCCCGCCGGCGTGGCTGATCATTTCCACGGCCTTGCGCGTTGGGACATGGTCCCTCGTGCTGGCGTGGTACAGGGTCTGGCGCTTGACTCCTCCCCGGAGCAGGTCCAGGTCCTTCTGGACGCTTTCTTCCTGAAAATCGGCATTCGAGCCTTGTCCCGGACGTGCAATCAGCACCCGTTCGGAAGCCGAGCGGCCATACTCGATCAGCACCCGCTGGACCTGCTCCGGGTCCTCCAGGACCTCGACGGAGGCATCGGCTTCGACCTGGCGGCGCGCCTCGGCGAACGTCGGCACCAGGCTGGCGAGTTCCCGGCGTTTGGCGCCAATGCGGGTGCGCAGTTCCAGCATGGCCCGTTCGTCGGGGTCCACGAGTTCGGCCAGGGCAACATCCGGGGATACTGCGGTGTAGATCGGAGTGTCCGATCCTTCGATAAACAGCAGGCAGCGGGAGCGCAGCTCCTCGACTGCGCGGTCTATCGCACGCGTTGTATATCCGAGCGCGTCCGATGCCTCCGCCGGCGTCCAGCCTGGGTGCGAGACTGCATAGCGGTAGACCTCAACCGACACCTGATCGAGCAAATCTTCCTCCTGGACCGCGGATCGCCCCGCGGGTAACTGGTACCTTATCCGTCTGCCGGCCGGGATGGCGGGCCCCCGGGGGAATTCGTTCCGTGTCGAAATTGGAACCCGGAGAAACTGACATGGCAGGTTAATGCCATTGTCCACGGAAACCGGCTGTTTCGGCACCCAAAGAACACAAAACCGCAGTTCAGGGCCATTTCCGGGGGTATTTCCGGGTGTCTTCGGGGCTCCTTCGGGCAGCATCCGGACATGACAGGAAGCTGAAATTGGTAACTGTGGACAGCCCTCCGCGGGGCGGGGGAAGCTTTCGGAGTCAAACACGACCGGCTGTGCAACCAGCCGAACAATAAGAGGGGATACGACATGAAGAAGACCACGGCATCGACGGTTTCCACCAAGAGCTGGGAGTGGTTCTAGTACTGACCCCTCGTATTGGGGGAAGAACCAACCAGTAGCACCTCTTTAGACCCGCCCCAGTGGGGTAACCAGCTTTGAACCCGGAGGAAGAAAGCCATGAGCCAGCTAACAGCAGTTCGAAACGCCTCGCGAACTAATGCAAGCACTCATTGGTGGACACTTTCCATCTATACCGGCGGCTTCGATGTAGCGGACGGCATCATTGGAGAACTGGTTACCCCACTGGCGGCGCAGGCGCAGGTTTGGGGCGCGCAGCGGTGGTTCTACACCCGATGCTCCGAACCTTCCAATGCCCATGTGCAGATGAAGATCCTGGCGCCGCAGGAGACGCTGGACCGGCTGCACTCGCTGCTTGGTGCACTGCAGGAGCAGGCCAGCGGAGTCATTGGGCACCTCACCATTACGCATGCGTTCGGTGAGCCGGCTTCGGACCGCCTTGGTCCCGGGGGAGCTGAACAGCAGGACCCGCGGGTTGAAGCCGCCCTGGCCAAGTACGGCGGAGTCGAGGGCCTCGCCCTCGCGGAAGAAGTCTTCGAGCTCTCCTCGGATCTCGGTACCTGGGCTACTGCCCGCTTCCCGAAGGTCCAGAACAGATGGGCACTGGGCTCCCTGCTCCTGTTCGATTCGGCGCGCAGCATGATGAAGGGCCCCCGTGCTTCCAGCTGGCCCGATCGGCGGCGGCTTTCGTGGGACTACTACTGGGACAGCCACCTGCGCAGCTGCACTGCGGGGTTTGGCCCCCGCGCCGCAAGCGTCCGACAGGCCATGACGGTCCAGGTCAGCGCGAAAGTCATGCCCACCCACCGGCTGATGGCGGCAACGGCCGCAGAATCCGCCGTGGAGAACTGGCGCCGTCGTTGGTTCCGCACCATGGACACCTACCTTTACCGGGCAGACAAAGCCAGGGTAAGCCGCAGTGCCCAGCACCTGACGGTTTATCAGGCTCACATGCTCCTCAACCGCCTTGGTTTATCCCTGCGCGAAGAGGCAGCTATGGGCCTCTACGCCAGGACGTGGAGCACTGAGCGCGAAGCCATGCTCCTGGACAAGCACTAAGGCCTTCCGGATGGACCGGGGGGAGCCCGAACAGGATCAGGAGGTCGTCATGGGAACGCGGCACGAAGTCGTTCTGGTGGGGGACGGCAAAGACTTGGGAACGGTTCTTGGCTGCAGCGAAGACACCGTCGAGGACATGCGGGACATGGGGTACGTCGAGTCCCGCGGAGAACTCTGGAGCGTCGGCCCGGCCCGGGATTACCTTCGGGACCAGGCATGGGCAGACGGCTTGTGGGACTAGACCGGCCCTGCGCAGGAGAGATTTCGGGACGAGCGGCGCAGGGGCCGCTCGAACCCGGTGAGGATGTCCATCCGGGACGGTGCCCATGGCGGCAACGGCCGGATGGCAGGGGCTAGCGCCCCGTAAGGACGGATTTGCCTGTGCCCCCCCTACAGGCAGATCCGTCCTTTTATTGTGCCCCCCGACCACCCGGCACGACTGGTCCGCGCGCCGGGTGTTAAGTACCCTTACTAATTTTTCGATATGGTGGTGGCGGGGCAGCGCCTGAAGCGCGGCCAGCATGTTCGACGAGATGGAGACCTTATGCCTGATCAGAGCACACCCACCAACGAAGTTCCCATCCCCGGGGTACCAGCACCCCAGGCACCATCGCTAGCGGAACCCACCGAACCCCACGATCCGATGCCGCCAAAGCCGGACCAGGATGCCCCGGAAACGGTTTCACCCACGGGTGTTCCCACTGGTGCGCCCAAGACATCAAACGCGCAGTCCGGACGGTACCTGACTACCGCGCAGGGCGTCCGGCTGCAGGACACCGACCATTCGCTCAAGGCAGGCCCCCGCGGCCCGGTGCTGCTGCAGGACCATCACCTGCGGGAGAAAATCACCCACTTCGACCATGAGCGGATTCCGGAGCGCGTGGTGCATGCCAGGGGTGCGGCAGCCCATGGCGTTTTTGTCGCGAACGGTGCCGCCGAGGGCATTACCCGCGCAGGATTCCTCGCCAAGGACGCCCAGACCCCTGTGTTTGTTAGGTTCTCCACGGTGCTCGGCTCCCGCGGATCCGCCGACACCGTGCGTGATACCCGTGGCTTTGCCACGAAGTTCTACACGGACGAGGGAACCTTCGACCTGGTAGGCAACAACATCCCGGTGTTCTTCATCCAGGACGCCATCAAGTTCCCGGATGTCATCCACGCCGGCAAGCCCCACCCGGACCGGGAAATCCCCCAGGCGCAGAGCGCCCACGACACCTTCTGGGACTTCGTGTCACTGCACACCGAGGCCCAGCACCACACGATGTGGAACATGTCCGACCGCGGCATCCCCCGCTCCTACCGGACCATGGAGGGCTTTGGCGTCCATACGTTCCGAGTAGTGAACGCCAAGGGCGAGACGTCCCTGGTCAAGTTCCACTGGAAGCCCCGGCTGGGCGTGCACTCCCTCGTGTGGGAGGAAGCACAGATCATCAACGGCATGGATCCCGACTACCACCGCCGCGACCTCGCCGATGCCATCGAAGCCGGCGCCTACCCCGAGTGGGACCTGGGTGTGCAGGTCTTCCCGGATACCGAGGAAGAGATGTTCGCGGGTATCGACCTGCTGGATCCGACCAAGATCGTTCCCGAAGAACTGGCCCCCGTCCAGATCATCGGCACGATGACACTGAACCGGAACACCACGAACTACTTCGCCGAAACGGAGCAGGTCGCGTTCCATCCGGGTCATCTGGTTCCGGGGATCGACGTCACCAACGACCCGCTGCTGCAGGGCCGGCTGTTCTCGTACATTGATACCCAGCTGACCCGGCTTGGCGGACCGAACTTCCACCAGATCCCGATCAACCGTCCGCACGCGCCGGTCAACGACATGCAGCGTGAGGGCTTCCACCAGGATGCCGTGCACAGCGGGGTGGCTCCTTACCAGCCCAACTCACTCGACGGTGGATGTCCCTTCCTGGCGGGCGCTGACATGGGTGCCTTCATCGATGTTCCGGTGCCGGTGGCTGAGTCCCGCAAGGTCCGCCAGAATCCGGCAACGTTTGATGACCACTACAGCCAGCCGCGGCAGTTCTTCCGCTCTCTCACTCCGGTGGAGCAGGACCATGTGATCCAGGCGTACACGTTCGAACTCGGCAAGTGCTACGAGGAGAACATCAAGGTCCGCCAGCTCCAGGCGCTCGCAAACATCGATGAGCGCCTTTGCGCGGAGGTCGCCGCAGGCCTGGGCCTTCCGGCACCGGCACCCACCATGCAGCCCGAAGACACGGACCCGAGCCCGGCGCTGCGCCAAGTGGGCCGGACCTGGCCCGTGGACGGCCGCATCATTGGGATCCTTGCTGATGACAGCACGGATCTGGCGGAGCTGGAACACCTCCGGACGGCCGTCGACGCGGCAGGCATGGTCCCGCTGGTCATCGCACCCAAGGGCGGCATGCTTGGCGGTCAGGTGCCGGTCCAGCGGACCTACCTGACCGCCCGGTCCACGGAGTTCGACGCCGTGATCGTCGCCGGTGCAGGTGCGCATGGGCCCGATGCCTTGGACAGCCTGGATGCCAAGGCCGGGAACCCGGTTGGACATCCGGCTATCGACCCGCGCGTTGCCATCCTCCTCACGGAGGCCTACCGGCATTCCAAGGCCCTGGCGGCCTGGGGCAGCGGCGCAGCTGTGCTGGCCGCGTCCGGGATCCCGGAGGAAGCCCCGGGCGTGCTGGTCGAAGCCGCGGACTCGCTGGTTCCCCACCTGACGGAGCTCCTCGCCCAGCACCGGGTCTGGGAGCGTTTCCCGGTCGCGCAGTCCGCCTAGCGGCACAGACAGAACAGCAGGTCCGGAGGGTCTTCCGGACCTGCTGTTCGTTCGTTCAGGGCCCTAAGCAGGATCCGGGAGGCTCGTGTCCATGGATTGGATCAGCAGGAGAAGCGCCCTGCGCAGATCAGACTCATCTGTTCGCTCGGAACAGGCTTCATGCAGCTTCTCCAGCACCTGTGCTCCGGAGGAGGTGCGGGCCCATCGTTTCCTCGGAGCGGTCCGGACATAGCCTGCGCCGAGCAGGGCCGCGAGGGCGAAAGCTGTCTCCTGGAGTCCCATTCCTGCCTGCCAGGCGATCTCCGGCAGCAGTGCTTCCTCCGCCGGTATGGCGTTCAAGACCAGCAGGGTCTCCTCCGTGAGGGCAAGGTCATCAAGGAGGCGGCGGTCGGCCAGCTGTCTGAGGTGTGCTGCCGCTGACAGCAGCCAGGCCAGTTCTCCGGCGGGGGCGGGCGGTTCAGTGCCCAACACGCCACCCTGGAGGAGACCAGCCGGCCGGAACTTCGTGACCCGCAAAGGTTTCACACGCTGAACAGGTGTAGCTCACCATTCCCGGAGCGTCATCGGAGGGAGCAGTGTAGAACTCGTAGATCAGATAGTCGTCAACACCGCAGTGGTGGCAGAACGGCAAATGCGCCGGTAGGCCCATGGTTACTCCATCAGGGTACGAAAGAAGCCATGGCCGCGTCTTGACCGTCTCCAGTTATCGTAGTATCTAAGCTCAGACACGACAATCAGGGGGACCGAGTGCCTGCAACAGGGCAGGAAACCGACGTGGACGACCTCAGGTCTGCCACCGCTACGGCATCGCAGCTGCAGGACCTTCTGGTACATCACGAAGACGTTCTGGAGTTCCTGCAGCAGCTGGCCCGGCTCAGCGCATCGTCGCTGTCTTCCCGGGGCCAGGTCTTCTGCGGAATCACGCTCCAGCGTTCCAGGGAGCACAGCTACACCGTCGCCAGCAGCGACAGCACCGCTCTGGAAATGGACGAAATGCAGTACGCCTTCGACGACGGCCCGTGCCTGCACGCCCTCCGCGTCCACGAGGCCGTGTACGTTCCCGACACCTCGGCCGATGAGAGGTGGCCGCAGTACCTGCAGCATGTCGTCGCGCAGGGAGTCCGGTCAATGTACGCGGTGCCGCTGAGGCTGGAAGGCCACGCCCGCGCCGCGCTGAACCTGTACTCACGCTCGGCCGGCACCTTTGACGAGGACTTCCAGCGGGCGGCCCGCACCTACGGCGAGGAGGCTTCCCTGGCCCTGCGCCTGGCCGTTCGGATGTCGCAGCGGGCCTCCACAGTCGAAGACCTGCAGGCGGTCCTGCAGTCCCGCACTGACATAGACCTTGCCATCGGCATCATCATGGGCCAGAACCGCTGCTCCCAGCGTGAAGCTTTCGAAACGCTGAAACGGGCGTCCAACAGCCGCAACCTCAAGATCAAGGTTCTCGCCGGCGAGATTGTGGCCCGGCTGAACGGCGCTCCTTCCGAAACGCACTTCCAGAACTCGTGAGTTCTCCACCGATCCGCGCCGTCCTCTTCGGCTACGGCCTGGGCGGCCGGGTTTTCCATGCTCCCCTGATCGCCCGGGACCCGCGGTATTCACTGGATGTCATTGTCACGGCCGATCCCGCGCGCGCCGCAGCCGCAGCGGCTGCATACCCAGCCGCCGTCGTTGTTCCCACTGTTGAAGCCGCGCTCCAGCGTGCCAAGAGCCTGGATCTGGCTGTCGTCAGCACTCCGCCGGCCACCCATGGGCCGGTCGCCTCCAAGGCGCTGGAATCCGGGCTCGCCGTGGTGGTGGACAAGCCCTTTGCCCACTCGGCCCAGGCCGCAGCGGACCTCATTGCCGCAGCGAAGTCCCGCGGACTGGTTCTCTCGGTGTTCCAGAACAGGCGCTGGGACGGGGACTTCCTCACCCTGCGCAGGCTCGTGGAACAGGGATCCTTGGGAACCGTGAGCCGCTTCGAGTCCCGGATGGATTCTTACAAGCCCGCGGTCGCCAAGGAATGGAAACGCAAAGCAGGCGCAGACGACGGCGGCGGCATCCTCTTCGATCTGGGCCCGCACCTGATCGACCAGGCACTCGCCCTTTTCGGCCCGGGCGAGCCGGTGTATGCCGAAGTCCGCGCCCGGCGGGTGCCGCAGGGACCGGATGACGACGTGTTCGTGGCCCTCCGGCACGACTCGGGTGTGATGTCCCATCTGTGGATGAACTCGCTGGCGCCGCAGCCGGGGGAGCGGTTCCGTGTTGTTGGCTCTGATGCGTCCTGGGTAAAGAGCGGAATGGACCCGCAGGAAGGACAGCTGGACGACGGACTCCTGCCCGGCGATCCCGGGTACGGGGCGGAGGACCCGGCACTGTGGGGCCTGCTGGGCACCGGCGCGGATGCTGCTGCGGTTCCCACCGAAGCCGGGCGGTACCAGGACTACTATTCCGGCCTGGCGGGGGCACTGCTGCACGGAAGTGCGGTACCGGTTAACCCGGCCGAGTCCCTGCGCGGGCTGGAAATCATCCAGCGGATCCACGCCGGGCTCTAACCGCCCGGCCGGCTCCCGCCTCCATGTCGCAGAGCGACCCAAATCACGTTGTGGGCCTCGTCTCCTTTATTATTTGAGGAATGCACCTCAAAGACCGGATCGAAGATTCCACCCTGAGCCGGCGGCAAGTCGGAATCATTGCAATTTGTACAGCCCTCTACATGATCGACGGATTCGACGTCCTGGTCATGGCCTTCAGCGCAGCGGATGTGTCCCGGGAGTGGGACCTTAACGGCGCGGAACTTGGTTTCCTCCTCAGTGCGGCCCTTGTGGGCATGGCGGTTGGCTCCATTTTCGTGTCCACCATCGCAGACGTGATCGGCCGGCAAAAGACACTGCTGATCGGAGTCTGCGTCGTCGCGGCCGGAATGCTGGCCTCGGTCTTTGCCCCGTCCTACGCAGTCCTGCTGATTCTGCGCCTGATAACCGGCGTGGCCATCGGTACCCTGCAGGCGACCATCAACGTTTTCGCCTCCGAGTTCTCCAATGCCAAGCGCCGCTCGACGGCCCTGGCGATCGTCAGCATCGGCCAGCCGATCGGCGGCGTCCTGGGCGGACTCGTCACCGGGGTGCTGATTGCCTCCTTCGGCTGGCGCTCCGCGTTCCTTTTCGGGGCCGCAGCCACGGTCCTGATGATCCCGCTTGTCATGAAGGTCCTGCCTGAATCGATCGACTATCTCTCTGTCCGCCGGCCGGAGAACGCCCTGGAACGCATCAACAAGACCCTCCGTTCCATCGGCCAGGAACCTGTCACCGAACTCCCTGATCCGGCGCCGCGCACGGAGAAGAAGTCCCGCTTTGCGGACGTCCTGACAGGCAGCAACGCCCGCCGGACCATCCTGCTTTCGCTGGCGTACTTCATCCTCATGGCCAGCTTCTACTTCGCGAACTCGTGGACCCCGAAGCTGATCACCGCCAGCGGCTTCAGCGCCCAGGACGGCATCAACGCCGGTGTGCTGTTCAGCGTAGGTGCCATCACCGGCGCCGTCGTGCTGGGCGTTTTTGGATCGCGCTTCGACATGCGCCGCGTCCTGGCCGTCTTTTTCCTCATTGGTGCTGCGACCTTCGTCGTCTTCGCCAACTCCACCCAGGGCTCCCTGCCACTGGCACTGTTCGCTGCGGCACTCGTTGGCTTCGGTTCCAACGCCCCGATCGCCGGCATGCTCGCGATCAGCCCCACGTATTACGATTCGGAGGTCCGCGGCACCGCACTCGGCCTGGTCATCGGCATGGGCCGCGTTGGCGCAATCATCTCTCCGATTCTCGCCGGCGGACTGATCGACGGCGGCTGGACACCGGGAGACCTGTACTTCCTGTTCGTTATCCCCATGGCGATGGGCGCCGTCGTGATTTCGCTGCTGGGTGCCCCCGTCCTGCGGGGTGCAGCAGCAAAGGTACCGGCGGCCCACTAGCGGCACAGTCCCGGACAGACCGGAGGCCGGCAGCTCCTTCGACGGAGCTGCCGGCCTCCGGCGTTGCTGGGAACTACGGAGCCACGAGCTCCAACCAGCCGTCAGCGAGTTCCAAGCCGTGGGCATCGGAGACGGAGTGGTGCGTCACCGCGCCGTTGGCGATGTTCAGGCCGCGGGCCAGCGCCGGACTGTCCTCGAAGGCCTGGCGTACGCCCTTGTCCGCCAGGGCGACGGCGTAGGGCAGGGTGACGTTGGTCAGCGCGTAGGTCGAAGTGTTCGGCACTGCGCCCGGCATGTTCGCCACGCAGTAGAACAGCGAACCGTGCACCCGGAAGGTCGGGTCCTCATGGGTCGTGGGGCGGCTGTCCTCAAAACACCCGCCCTGGTCCACGGCAATGTCCACCAGGACACTGCCTGGCTTCATGCGGGCGACCATGGCGTTGGTGACCAGCCTGGGAGCACGTGCCCCCGGAACCAGGACCGATCCGATGACCAGGTCCGCATCCAGCAGGGCGCGTTCAATTTCGAACGCGTTGGATGCGACGGTCTTGATCCGGCCGGCGTACTGGGCATCCAGTTCGCGCAGCCGGTTGATGTTGATGTCCAGCACGGTGACGTCCGCGTGGGCTCCGACGGCGATCGCCACGGCGTTGGTGCCGGCCACACCGGCACCCAGCACCACGACCTTGGCCGGACGGACGCCGGGAACCCCGCCGAGCAGCAGGCCGGGCCCGCCGGCCGGAGCCATCATGCACTGGGCGCCGACCTGCACTGCCAGCCGTCCCGCAACCTCGGACATGGGTGCCAGCAGCGGCAGGGCCCGGCCTTCCTGGACCGTCTCATAGGCGATGGCCGTAACGCCGGCGTCCAGCAGCTCCCGGGTCAGCTCTTCGGTGGCGGCAAGGTGGAGATAGGTAAAGAGGATCAGGCCCGGCCGGAAATACCGGTACTCGGAAGCGATCGGCTCCTTGACCTTCATGATCATGTCCGAGCGGGTCCAGACATCCTGAGCTGCAGCCACGATTTCGGCGCCGGCAGTCGTATATTCCTCGTCGGTAATATTCGATCCCAGGCCGGCTCCCGCTTCTACCAGGACCGTGTGGCCGCGGCCGGTCAGTTCATGCACGCCGGATGCCGTTATGGCGACGCGGAATTCGTTGTTCTTGATCTCTTGGGGAATGCCGATAATCACGTGGGTAACTCCGTCTTCAGGGTGAAAGTGGTGGGACTAATACAGTGCTGGAAAGCAGATGGGGCGAGCCCGCGGTCCTGCGGTGCTCCTATGTATCAGTCCCCCCTGAAAATTCCGGTGTTGCGTGGCCTGCAGCCTTTGCGGCAGCCGCCGCACGCTGGGCGTGAAGCCAGGACTCGATGTCGGACATGCGGATGCGCCGGTGCGTTCCACGGTATTCCACCGGGATCACGCCCGCGTCCGTCAGGTTCCGAAGGTAGGTGTGGGAAATCCCTGCCGCTGCCGCTGCCTGTGACGTCGTCAGGAGGGGGTTGTGGACCGGGGACGGCGCGGGCTCTGCCGAAGCTGAGCTGACACTGACCGAGTCACCGGCGGCCAGTCTGCCGAGCAGATCCAGGACGGCGTCCCTCGCTGCAGGCGGGAGGCGAAGCGCGGTGCCGTCAACGAAGACCGTGACATCTCCCGCGGCCAGCGCACGGACGAGCGCCTTTGCCTCTTTTCCGGGAAGCGCCGGAGTGGTCACGGTCGTCCTTTGGGTCATGCAGAACATCTTGCCAAATGAAATGAGAAGGAAACACACCACCGCGTCACAGATTTGCAGGCGCGTCGCCGCCGGGGTCCTTTTCGAGATGCAGGGTCCGTGCTGGAATGGGTGCCAGCGCCCGCCGGGACCCCTCGCGCGTGCCGGTAAGCGACGGATTCGAAGGGGAAACCATGAGCAGCAGAACCATCCGCGGAGCAGTCCTGGAACGCACCGGGGCACCGGGTCCCTACTCCCGGACACGGCCGATCACGGTGTGCAGCCTGGAACTGGACCCGCCGGGGCCGGGGGAAGTGCTGGTGCGGATCGAGGCCGCGGGGGTCTGCCACTCGGACCTCTCTGTGGTGAACGGCAGCCGGGTCCGCCCGGTGCCCATGCTGCTTGGCCATGAAGCCGCAGGGCGGATCGAGTCGCTGGGACCTGACGTGCCGGGCCTGGAAGAAGGGCAGCGGGTGGTGATGGCCTTCCTGCCGCGCTGCGGAACCTGCGATGCCTGCCGGACCGACGGGAAAATGCCCTGCACCCCCGGAAGCGCGGCGAACAACGCCGGAACCCTGCTCGGCGGCGCGCGGAGGCTGCACCGCAACGGGGAAGAAGTCCATCACCATCTCGGGGTGTCCGCCTTCGCGACCCACGCCGTCGTCAACTACCGCTCTGTGGTGCCGGTCGATGACGACGTTCCACCCGCCGTGGCCGCGCTGCTCGGCTGCGCCGTGCTCACCGGAGGCGGGGCAGTCCTCAACGCCGCCCGCCCCGGTCCGCAAGACGACGTCGCGGTGGTGGGGCTTGGAGGAGTGGGCATGGCTGCCCTGCTGACAGCCCGTTCGCTGGGGGTACGCAGTGTCATGGGGATCGACGCGGTGGAGGCAAAGCTCAAGCGCGCGCTGGAACTGGGGGCAGACACGGTCTACACGCCACGGGAGGCGCTCGACGCCGGCATCCGGCCGGCACTGGTGGTGGAGGCAGCGGGCCATCCGCGTGCGTTCGAGACCGCCGTCCAGCTCACCGCTCCCGGCGGAACCACCGTGACGGTGGGATTGCCGGCGCCGGAGGCTCAGGCTGAGGTCACACCGCTGACGCTCACTGCCGAGGCACGCACGATCATCGGCAGCTACCTGGGCTCGGCTGTTCCCTCGCGTGACATCCCGGTCTACGCAGACCTGTGGCGCCAGGGAAAACTCCCCGTCCAGGAGCTGGTCTCCGCAGAGATGGGCTTGGAGGACATCAACGGGGCCATGGACACCCTGGCGGATGGACAGGCCATCCGCCAGGTCATCCTGTTCGATTGAACCGCTAGTCGATCAGCTCGTAGGCGGGGAGGGTGAGGAAGTCGGGGTAGTTCTCGGCCAGGCTGATGCGGCCAATCAGCTCGCTGGCCGGGGCGTAGTACTTCTCGAAGGCTTCCTCCCCGACTTCCCCGCGCAGGCGTTCGGCTTCCTCGGCCAGCAGGCGCTTGACCAGATCCTCCGTCACGGTTTCGCCGGTGTCTTCCAGCGTGACTGAGTTGCGGACCTGCTGCCACACCTGGGAACGGGAAATCTCCGCGGTTGCGGCGTCTTCCATCAGGTTGTGGATGGCGACGGCGCCGTTGCCCGAGAGCCAGACGGCGGTGTAAGCCACCGCGACGTAAAGGTTGGAACGCAGCCCCGCTTCGGTGATTGCACCTTCCGCGGTGGTGACGTCCAGCAGGTCCTTTGCCGTAACGGAAACTTCCTCGCGGAGCTTGTCCACCTGGTTCGGCTTCTCACCGAGGACGGAGTCGAAGACCTCTCGGCAGGTGTCCACCATGTCGGGGTGCGCCACCCAGGAACCGTCGAAACCGTCGTTGGCTTCGCGGGTCTTGTCCGCCGTGACCTTCTCGAAGGCCTTGGCTGTGATCTCGGGTTCGCGCCGGTTGGGGATGAAGGCCGCCATGCCGCCCATGGCGAAGGCGCCGCGCCGGTGGCAGGTCTTGACGAGCAGTTCCGTGTAGGCACGCATGAACGGAGCGGTCATGGCAACGTCGGCGCGGTCCGGGAGCAGGAAGTCCTTCCCGGAGTCACGGAAGACCTTGATCATGCTGAACAGGTAGTCCCAGCGTCCGGCGTTCAGGCCGGCGGCATGGTCGCGCAGTTCGTAGAGGATTTCCTCCATTTCGAAGGCCGCCGGAATGGTCTCGATCAACACCGTGGCGCGGACCGAACCCTGCGGCACACCGACGTACTCCTCAGCGAAAGTGAACACGTCGTTCCACAGCCGGGCCTCGAGGTGGCTCTCCATCTTGGGGAGGTAGTAGTACGGTCCGTGTCCGTTCTCCAGCAGCTGCTTGGCGTTGTGGAAGAAGTGCAGGCCGAAGTCGACCAGGGCGCCCACTGCGGGTTCGCCGTCGATCATCACGTGCTTTTCCGGCAGGTGCCAGCCGCGCGGCCGCATCACGACGACGGCGAGCGGCGCGTCCGTGCGCAGCGCGTACTCCTTGCCCTCGGGTGAGGTGAAGGAGAGGTCACCGCGGGCAGCCCGGTACAGGTTGTATTCCGCATCCACCACGTTGTGCCACGTGGGAGTAGAAGCATCTTCCAGGTCGGCGAGCCAGACCTTGGCGCCGGAGTTCAGGGCATTGATCGCCATTTTGGCAGGTGATGCCGGGCCGGTCATCTCCACCCGCCGGTCCTGCAGTGCGGGCGGCGCGGGCGCGACCTTCCAGTCGCCCTCCCGGATTTCGGCGGTCTCGGGCAGGAAATCCAGGGACTCCCCGGCGGCTATGGCCTCGCGGCGTGCGGTGCGGGCAGCGAGGAGGTCGTTGCGGGTGGACGCGAAGCGCCGGTGGAGTTCTTCCACAAAGGCAAGCGCTTCCGGAGTCAGGATGGTTTCGGCACCATCTGCGGGACGCGGATCGGTTAGTTCAATGGCCATGGCGTTTCTCCCTCTTGCAGGTCTGCTTCTTTGCGGTTCTCCGCCGGTGAACGTCATCAGGTCGGAATCAGAAGGCTGAAATCCGTCAAAAATGAAAAAGTTCTTTCGTATCGTGAATATTATGGTCCGTCCGGGGTAAGGGCAAGGGTAGCGCAGCGAGCCCGGCTTCCGCGGCAGAGATGGGCGGCGGGGCTGCGTCGCAGGCGGGAGAGGAAGTGCCTTCTACTGCGCAGGGAATCTTGCCGCCGGCGGCATAAATAATGAGGGGAAGGGTAACGCTACGGGCGCCGCGCCGTCTTAATGGAAGTACGTGATCCGATTCCGGACACCATTTTTCAGGAGATGAGTGCGATGTCAGAATCCGCAAATAACCCTGGACATTCTTCCTCCACAACAGCGCAGCCTGCATCCAGCAGCATTCCGGGCAGCACTGAGAGCGCAATCGGAGACGAACGCCGTTCGGGTCCGCTCCACACGCCGCGGGGAGATACGACCATAGAAGAAACGGTGGTCCAGAAGCTGGCCGGTATCGCGACCCGGGAGGTACCCGGCGTCGCTGCCATGGGCAACGCGGCCAGACGCGCGTTCAGCGCCGTCACGGACCGGATCCCCGGTTCGCAGACCAACGTCAGCAACGGCGTTTCGGTGGAGAAAGGGGAGCGGCAGACAGCCATCGACGTGAGCATCGTCGTCGAGTACGGCTACTCCATCGTCGAGGTCAGCCAGGGAATCCGCCGCAATGTGATCCGCTCGGTGGAGAATGCCACCGGCCTGGAAGTACTGGAAGTGAACGTGAACGTTACCGACGTGCGGCTCCCCGGTGAGGAGAGCGAAGACGACGGCAGCGGGAGCCACGGCCAGAAGTCTTCGGACCGCCTCCAGTAGGCGGTGCCCCCGGCCCGCAAGTACGGGCCGTACCCACAAACGTACTAAGGAGAGCGACCATGTCTGCAACGAGATGGTGCTTGGCAGTTGGTGTGGTCTTGGGAATTGTCCTGGCTTTCGGCGGGTGGTTCGCCTTCCTGGTGACTGTCCTGTTCGGACTCATCGGCCTGCTGGTCGGAATGGCAGCTGACGGGAAGCTGGACATGGCGGGGATGTTCGGCAGGGCGTCCAGCAGATGACCACAGCGCAGGTCCAGGCCGCCCGGCGCCCGCGCCGTGATGTCGGAGACCGCGGCAGCACTTCCATGTCCCGGAAGGTGCTGGAAAAGATCGCGGCCCAGGTGGCCAGGGACGAGACACAGGCGGGCGGCACTTCGGGCGGGTTCCTGGGAATGGGCGCCCGCGCGGACTTCGGAGCGCGCCCGGATGCGACTGTCGTGCTGGCGGGGAACATCGCCAGCCTGAAGGTGACCGCGGGGCTTCCGTATCCCTTGCCGCTGCGCCGGGCCACGGATCAGTTGCGCCAGCGGATAGCCGAGCGCGTGACCGAACTGACCGGTGTCCAGGTCCGGCAGGTGGATATCACGGTGGCGTGGCTTCTGCCCAGGAACCGGTCCTCGGGACAGAGGAAGCTGCTGTGAGCCGGCCGGAGAGACCGCCGGTCGCGCTGCGGCAGCGCCCCAGCCGTTCGGGTCCGGCCACCACCTGTGCGGTTCTGCTCGTGGCACTGGGGGTAGCCCTGGTGTGGAGCGCAGTATTCCGTCTCACCACCGGGTCATGGTCCCAGGCCTTCACCGAACCGTTCACCTGGTTCTCGGAACAGGCGTGGAACAGCAGTGCCGTCTGGACCATAGGTGCGCTGGTGGCCGCGGCCGGGCTGATCCTGCTGCTTGCCGGTGTCCTTCCCGGGCGGTTCCATGCCCTTTCGGTCCGGGTGCCGGAAGCTGAAGGGTCCTCTTCCGCCCTCAGTGTGAGCGGGGAGCCGGAAGCCGTGATGTCCCGCCGGGCGGTGGCGCAGCTTGCTGCTGCAACTTGCGAACACATTGACGGCGTCTCCTCCGCTTCCGCCACGGCTACGGACCGCGAAGTCCGGGTGACCGCGTCGACGGCGCTGCATGACACTCGCGATCTCCACCGCTGGGTAGGGGAGGGCGTACGGTCCCGGCTGGAAGCATCCGGCCTGGACCCGGTTCCCGGCGTCAAGGTCTTCATCCGCTCCAGTGACTGAAAGGACGCGCCATGCGACACCATGCAGGAGCGACGAACCGGACGTGGCTGATCATCATCGGAGCGGTGCTGCTGGCCGCAGGAATCCTTTCGCTGCTGCTCTCGGCAGGTGTCCTCGGCGGCGTCATGCCCGGACCGGACAGCGCCGTGCTGCAGGACGGGCCCGAAACCCTGCTCCAGCCGGACTGGGTAGCGCCCTCTGTGCTGATCGGAGGGATCATCCTGGGGATCCTGGGACTGTGGTGGCTCCTCGCGGAAGTTCCGCGCAAGAAGGGTGCCTCGGGATTCCGGCTGCAGGAGGACCCTGCCCGCGGCATCACCACCTGTGAGCCCGGTGTCCTGGCCCGCGCCGTCGAGCACGACGCCAACAGCGTTCCGGGGGTGGTCGATTCATCGGTGCTGCTGCGCGGAACGGCGGATTCACCGGACCTCGCCATGCGCCTGACGGTGAACGAACGGAGCGACATTCAGGAGTCCCTGCGGCGTGTCTGCTCTGACGTCCTGCCCAACCTGAGCCAGGCACTGGAAACCCCGCTGCATACTGTGGGGATCACCCTGGAGGTCAGCGCCCGGCGGGCGCAGCTGGGCAACACCGTGGAATCCACGGGCACAGTGGTCTACTGAGGTTACGGAATCGTTATCGCGAAAAGGGTGCTGAACCCGTTGGCCGCGGTGTCGCAGGCAGCCGCAGCCCGGTAGCCTGACGGGCTTCGGACACCTGCTCATGAACGGGTTACTGACGATGGTGCAGCACTTTAGGGAAGCACTCCCGCCAAACGACTATCCGATCTGCGTCACCTGCGGGACGCAGTACTCAGGGCCGCGCCCCGACTGCCCTGTCTGCGAGGACGAGCGCCAGTACGTCCCGCAAACCGGACAGGAATGGACCACCCTGACCCGGCTCCGGTCCGGCGCCCGCCGAGCCAGCGTGCATCCGCAGGGGCCCGGTGTTCTCGGCGTGGGCTGCGAACCGAAGTTCGCGATTGGCCAGCGGGCCCTGCTGGTCAAGGGGGCGGACGGCAACGTGCTCTGGGACTGCGTGCCGTACCTGGATGAGGAACTGATCGACTACATCAACGCCGAAGGCGGGCTGACGGCCATAGCCATCAGCCACCCCCACTACTACTCCACCATGGTGGACTGGGCCCGGGAGTTTGGCGTCCCGGTCTACCTGCACACTGCGGACCGGGAATGGGTAGGCCGCAGCGATCCCGCCCTCCAGTTCTGGGACGGCGACCGGCTGGACCTTGCCACGGGACTGGTCCTGTACCGCCCGGGCGTCCATTTCCCCGGCGGGACGGTCATGCACTGGGCAGACGACCCGGACGGTGCCGGAGCGCTTTTCAGCGGGGACATTGTCCAGGTCATCCCGGACTTCAACCATGTCGCCTTTATGTACAGCTATCCCAACCTCATCCCGGAGCGCCCGGACGTGGTGGAAGCAGCGGCGGAACTGCTGGCACCGCTGTCCTACGAACGGCTCTACGGAGCGTGGTGGGACTACATCCTGCCCCGCGGGGCGGACCGGATCGTGCAGGATTCGGCCCGCCGCTACCTCAAGTTCACGCGCGGTTGAGCGACTTCACGGCTTCCCGTTCGGCCTCGGCCATGGCCTTGTACTCGGCAACCCGCGCCTGGTGGAGCGGCGTGCGGCGCAGCACGGCGTACACGGCGCCCAGGAGCACGAACCAGATGGGTGTCACGAGCAGGGCCGTGAGCGTGTCCGGCTGCGTCGTCAGGGCCCAGACAATGAAGACGAAGAACGCCAGGACCACGTAGACCATGGGCCGGCCGCCGGGCAGCTTGAACTTCGACTCCCGGTGCAGGTGGGGACGGCGGCGCCGGTAGGCCAGGTAGCTGAAGAGGATGATCGTCCAGACGAACATGAAGCACAGCGCCGAAATGGTGGTCACCATGGTGAACGCCGCACTGACCGACTCGCCGGCATAGAGCAGGACGACGCCGGCCAGCAGGAAGGTGCAGGAGAAGAACAGTGCGTTCTGGGGGACCTTGCGGCGGGACAGGCGGCCAAACGCCTTGGGGGCGTCGCCGTCGTGCGCCAGGCCAAAGACCATCCGCGAGGTGGAATAGATGCCCGAGTTTGCGGAGGAGGCAGCGGACGTCAGGACCACAAAATTGACGACGGCGGCGGCCGTCCCCAGCCCGGCGAGGGCGAACATGCCCACGAAGGGACTCTCGTCGGCACTGAATTCGGTCCACGGAATGACTGCCATCAGGATCACCAGCGCGCCTACGTAGAAGAGCATGATGCGCAGCGGAATCGAGTTGATCGCCTTCGGCAGGTTCTTCGTCGGATCCTTTGTTTCAGCTGCGGCGGTGCCCACCAGCTCAATGCCCACGAAGGCGAAGACGGCAATCTGGAAACCGGCGACGAAGCCCATGGGACCGGTGGGGAAGAACCCGCCGTTTTCCCAGAGGTTGCCGAAGCTGGCTGTCTCACCCGGCTCTGATTCGAAGCCGGTGAGGATCATGGCAAGACCCACGACGATCAGGGTCAGGATGGCGATGATCTTGATCAGGGCGAACCAGAACTCGGTTTCACCGAAGGCCTTCACGGTGGGAAGGTTCAGCGCCACCAACAGGAGGATGCACGCCAGTGCCGGAATCCACAGCGGGATCTCGGCCCACCAGAAGGTCACGTAGTGGGCAATCGCCACCACGTCGGCGATGCCGGTAACCACCCAGCAGAACCAGTAGGTCCAGCCGGTAAAGAACCCGGCCCAGGGACCGAGCAGGTCGGCGGCGAAGTCGCTGAAGGACTTGTAGCGCAGGTTGGAAAGGAGCAGTTCGCCCATCGCCCGCATCACGAAGTACAGCATGAAGCCGATGACCATGTAGACGAAGATGACCGACGGCCCTGCGACGGAGATGGTTTTTCCGGAACCCATGAACAGGCCGGTGCCGATGGCTCCGCCAATGGCGAGGAGCTGGATGTGGCGGCTGGAAAGCGAACGCGAAAGGTTCGGGTCCTGGGAACTGGAAACTGCGGGGGACTGCGCCGTGCTGGAGACGGGGGTGGAGCTACCTGGCATGGAGTTCTTTCTCATAGGCACCGAATCGGCACGCCGCCGCCAAGACACGCTGCTTACACCGGTTATCAATGAGCCTCATGAGATGTGTGGCGAAACCGCCGACAATTCAGTTTCTGCAGTGCTCGCGGCCATGTCAATTTAGGTCCGGCCACAGTGGCCGGTGTGATTGGTGTGGCCGGAAGCACACGATTCCTGCGGATGGCCTGTCGTGTGTGTCTGGTTTGTTGCGTGGTGGGGATCCCACCGCTGGCAGCAGGAAGCCTCAGCGCATGTTCCAAGTCATACCTTGAAGCGGTCTTGGGGGCAGGCTAGAGTCAGGAATGCAGTCCCAACTGAATATGCCTTTTGCAGCCGTGGCGGGAGAGTCCCGCGAATCAACGTTGACGCGGGCGCCGTAGGAGCAAACCCTCCCCGGGAATCTCTCAGGCCCCTGTACCGCCATGGCGAGGCAACTCTGGAAAGCAGGACCGGCATTAGCCCGGACCTCACCGACGGTGCAAGCGGATCACACCCGCGGAATCTCTCAGGTCCAATACAGAGCGGGGAGGAACCAATCGTCTTATTGGCGTACCCTCGCCCGCCTTTTGGAGCCTCTCATGACAGCAGTCCCGTTCACCGCAGCCTTCGTAGACCGCCATATCGGCGCCCGTGCCACAGAAACCGACGCCATGCTCAAGGCCGTCGGCTACGACACCCTGGATAACCTCGTGGACACCGCGGTCCCCGCAGCCATCCGGCAGGACGCTCCGCTGGTGCTTAACGCGGCGCAGAGCGAGCAGGAAACCCTCGCCGCACTGCGGAAGATCGCAGCCAAGAACAAGACCGCCGTGCAGATGATCGGCCAGGGCTACTACGACACCCACACCCCACCGGTGATCCTGCGCAACGTCGTCGAAGATCCCGCCTGGTACACCGCCTACACCCCGTACCAGCCGGAAATCTCGCAGGGCCGCCTCGAAGCCCTGCTGAACTTCCAGACCATGGTCCAGGACCTCACCGCCCTGCCGGTGGCCAACGCATCGCTGCTGGACGAAGCCACCGCCGTCGCCGAAGCCGTGTTGCTCATGCGCCGCTCGAACAAGGCCAAGTCCGAGGGCAAGATCGTCCTTGACGCCGACGCCCTGCCCCAGACCATTGCGATCGTCCGCGGCCGGGCCAAGGCCCTGGGCTTCGACGTCGAGGTTGTGGACCTTGCTGCCGGCCTGCCCGACGGCGAGCTCACCGGCGTCGTGCTCCAGCAGCCCGGCGTTTCCGGCGCCGTCCGGGACTTCTCCGGTGTTATTGCCGACGCCAAGGAACGCGGCGCCCTCGTCACCGTCGCCGCTGACCTGCTGGCCCTGACCCTGCTGACCCCTCCGGGGGAGCAGGGGGCCGACATCGCCGTCGGCTCCGTGCAGCGCTTCGGCGTTCCGCTGTTCTTCGGCGGACCGCACGCCGCGTACATGGCAGTCCGCAAGGGGCTGGAGCGCTCGCTGCCCGGCCGCCTGGTCGGCGTCTCCAAGGACTCCGCCGGAACTCCGGCCTACCGCCTGGCACTGCAGACCCGTGAGCAGCACATCCGCCGAGAGAAGGCGACGTCCAACATCTGCACAGCGCAGGCACTGCTGGCGATCGTGGCTTCCATGTACGCCGTTTACCACGGCCCCGAGGGACTGAAAGCGATTGCCCTGCGCGCTCACGGCCACGCCCGCGCGCTCGCCACCGCGCTCTCCAAGGCCGGAATCGAACTGGTCTCGGACACCTTCTTCGACACCGTCACCGCGCGGGTTCCCGGCCGTGCCGCGGAGGTCGTGGCTGCCGCTGAAGCCAAGGGCATCAACCTGCGGCAGATCGACGCTGACACCGTGGGCGTATCGGCTGACGAAACCACTACGGACGCCGTGATCGCCGACGTCGCCGGCGCCTTTGGTGCTTCCCCCGCCGAGGCTGCCGGGTTCGATCTGCCCGCTGAACTGCTGCGCACCTCGGATTACATGACCCACCCGGTGTTCTCCTCCTACCGGTCCGAAACCCAGATGCTGCGTTACCTGCGCCGCCTCTCGGACCGGGACCTTGCCCTGGACCGCACCATGATTCCGCTTGGCTCCTGCACCATGAAGCTCAATGCCACGGCCGAGATGCAGGCCATGACCTGGCCGGAGTTTGCGTCCATCCACCCGTTCGCCCCGGATTCCCAGACCGAGGGCTGGCGCGAACTGATCGCCGACCTGGAAGCGCAGCTGGCCACGATCACCGGCTACGACCAGGTTTCCATCCAGCCCAATGCCGGCTCGCAGGGCGAACTCGCCGGCCTGCTCGCCATCCGCGGTTACCACCACTCCCGCGGCGAGGAGCAGCGCAATATCTGCCTGATCCCCGCCTCCGCCCACGGCACCAACGCTGCCTCCGCCGTGCTGGCCGGCATGAAGGTGGTTGTTGTTGGCACCGCCGGCGACGGCGCGATCGACCACGCTGACCTGCGCGCCAAGATCGACGCGCACCGCGAGAACCTGGCCGCGATCATGATCACCTACCCCTCCACCCACGGCGTGTACGACGACGACGTCCGCGACGTCTGCGAAGCTGTGCACGAAGCGGGTGGCCAGGTCTACATCGACGGCGCCAACCTCAACGCCCTGGTGGGGCTGGCCCAGCCCGGCGAGTTCGGCGGCGACGTCTCCCACCTGAACCTGCACAAGACCTTCTGCATCCCGCACGGCGGCGGCGGTCCCGGCGTCGGCCCGGTTGCAGCCAAGGTGCACCTGGCACCGTTCATGCCCGGCAATGCCGCAGCCTGGGACGGCGGGGATGACATTCCGATTTCCGCTTCCCGCTTCGGCTCGGCCGGCGTGCTGCCGATCTCCTGGGCCTACGTCCGCCTGATGGGCGGCGAAGGGCTCACCGCTGCGACCAAGAGTGCCCTGCTGGCTGCCAACTACGTGGCAGCCCGCCTGAACGACTACTTCCCGGTGCTGTACACGGGCAAGGGCGGCCTGGTGGCGCACGAGTGCATCCTGGACCTGCGCGAGCTGACCGCGAAGACCGGCGTCACCGCCGAGGACGTGGCCAAGCGGCTGGTGGATTACGGTTTCCACGCCCCGACCCTTTCCTTCCCGGTGGCAGGCACCCTGATGGTGGAGCCCACCGAGTCCGAGGACCAGGGCGAAATTGACCGGTTCATCGACGCGATGATCGCCATCCGCGGCGAGATCGACCAGGTGGCAGCCGGCGACTTCCCTGTGGAGGAGAGCCCGCTTCGCAACGCGCCGCACACTGCCACCGTCGCCGCCGGCAACGAGTGGAACCGCCCCTACCCGCGCGAACAGGCCGTCTTCCCGCTGAAGAGCCTCCGCATGGACAAGTACTTCCCGCCGGTGGGCCGCATTGACGGAGCAGCCGGGGACCGCAACCTGGTGTGCTCCTGCCCGCCGATCGAAGACTTCGAGAACTAAGGGGATCGCCGCTATGACTGAGCAGTACACCGCGCTTTACGAGGAGCACAAACGCCTCGGCGCCTCCTTCACCGACTTCGGCGGCTGGCAGATGCCGCTGAAGTACAGCTCCGAACTGGCTGAGCACCATGCAGTCCGCAAGGCCGCCGGCCTCTTCGACCTCTCCCACATGGGTGAAGTCGAAGTCACCGGCCCGGATGCCGCAGCCTTCCTGGACTACGCCCTGACCGGCAAGCTCTCCGCCGTGGCGGTTGGCCGCGCCAAGTACTCGCTGATCACGAACGCCGACGGCGGGATCATCGACGACCTGATCAGCTACCGGCTCGACGAAGAGTCCTACCTGGTGGTTCCGAACGCGGGCAACGCCGCCGTTGTTGCGGCCGAGCTGGCGGCCCGCGCCGAAAGGTTCGACGTTGCTGTGCAGGACAAGACGGCCGAGACGTCGCTCGTGGCCGTTCAGGGACCCGTTGCCGAGGCGATCCTCTTGGATCTGGTGCCTGCCGGTTTCCGGGACGCGGTCACTGGAATGAAGTACTACGCCGCCGCGCCTGTTGAGCTGACCGTGGGGGGCAGCTCGCACAGGCTGCTGGTGGCCCGCACCGGTTACACCGGTGAGGACGGTTTCGAGATCTACGTCCCGAATGACGACGCCGCTGCCCTGTGGCAGGCGCTTCTTGCCGCCGGGGAACGCCGCGGACTGGTTCCGGCGGGCCTCGCCTGCCGTGACTCGCTGCGCCTCGAAGCGGGGATGCCGCTCTACGGCAATGAGCTCTCCCTGGAGGTGGATCCGTACGCTGCCGGGCTGGGCGGCGTCGTCGCTCTGTCCAAGGACGGCGACTTTGTGGGCCGCGAAGCCCTCGCCGCCAAGAAGGAGCAGGTCCCGGCCCGCAAGCTGGTAGGCCTGAAGGGGTCCGGCCGCCGGTCGGCACGCTCGCACTACCCGGTGCTCAAGGACGGCCAGACCGTTGGCGAAGTCACCTCCGGCGCTCCCAGCCCCACCCTCGGCTATCCGATCGCCCTGGCCTACGTCGATGCCACCTACGCCGAACCCGGCACAGCCTTGGACGTCGACCTCCGCGGCAAACCCGAACCCTTCGAGGTCGTCTCTCTCCCCTTCTACAAGCGCAGCAAGTAGCTCCTAATGAAATGACACCGAGGCCGGACCGGACCCGGCGGTGGCGGGGTGTTTCGTGTAGCCCCGCATCGCCGAGCGAGGAACGAGCGAGGTGTCTAAGGGGCGGCGAAACGTCCCGTCAACGCCGCCCCGCCTACACTCGAACCAACAACTCCATGCTTCCGAAAGGCACATCCCAATGAGCAAAGTTGACTCTTCCCTCCGCTACTCCGCCGAACACGAGTGGGTGGACGCATCCAGCCCGGTAAAGGTCGGCATCTCCGCCGTTGCCGCTGACGCCCTGGGCGACGTCGTCTACGTCGACCTTCCCGCCGTCGGCGACACCGTCACTGCAGGCGAGACCTGCGGCGAAGTCGAATCCACCAAGTCCGTCTCAGACCTCTACGCCCCGGTTTCCGGCACCATCGTGGAGATCAACCAGGAAGCCGTGGACAACCCGGCCATCCTGAACGAAGACCCGTACGGAGCCGGCTGGCTGTTCACCGTTGAGGTCACGGAGGAGGGTGAGCTGCTGAGCGCTGCCGAATACGCAGAGAAGAACGGCGGCGAGCTGTGACCGATTACCTGAACTCCCACCTCGCGGAGATCGATCCCGAGGTTGCCGAGCAGATCGACAACGAGCGCCGCCGCCAGCAGGAGGGGCTGGAGATGATCGCCTCCGAGAACCACACTGCGGTGTCGATCATGGAAGCCCAGGGCTCCGTGCTCACCAACAAGTACGCCGAGGGCTACCCCGGACGCCGCTACTACGGCGGCTGCGAGTTCGTGGACGTGATTGAGCAGCTGGCCATCGACCGCGCCAAGGCACTGTTCGGCGCAGGTTTCGCCAACGTCCAGCCGCACTCCGGTGCGCAGGCCAACGCCTCGGTGATGCACGCGCTGATCCGGCCGGGTGACACCGTGCTGGGGCTTTCCCTGGCCGACGGCGGCCACCTGACCCACGGCATGAAGATCAACTTCTCCGGCCGGCTGTACAACATCGTTCCCTACGGTGTGGACGAAACCACCCACACCGTGAACATGGACGACGTCGCGCGCCTGGCCCGCGAGCACAAGCCGAAACTGATCGTCGCCGGCTGGTCCGCGTACGCCCGCCAGCTGGACTTTGAGGCATTCCGCGCCATCGCCGACGAGGTGGGTGCCTACCTCATGGTGGACATGGCGCACTTCGCCGGACTGGTCGCGGCCGGTCTGCATCCCAGCCCGGTTCCGCACGCCCACGTGGTCACTTCCACGACGCACAAGACCCTGGCCGGTCCGCGCGGCGGCATCATCCTCTCCAACGATGCGGACATCGCCAAGAAGATCAACTCCGCTGTGTTCCCCGGCCAGCAGGGTGGTCCGCTGGAACACGTGATCGCGGGCAAGGCGACTGCGCTGAAGATCGCAGGAACTCCGGAGTTCCGCGAACGCCAGGAACGCACCCTTGCCGGTTCACGGATCCTGGCCGAGCGGCTGCTTTCCGAGGACGTCGCTGCCAAGGGAATCTCCGTGGTTTCCGGGGGCACTGACGTGCACCTGGTCCTGGTGGACCTGCGCCACGCTGAACTGGACGGCCAGCAGGCCGAGGACCGCCTCGCGCAGATCGACATCACGGTCAACCGCAACGCCGTACCGTTCGATCCGCGGCCGCCGATGGTCACCTCGGGCCTGCGGATCGGCACTCCGGCGCTGGCCACCCGCGGCTTTGACGAGAAAGCGTTCCGTGAAGTCGCGGACATCATCGCACTGGCCCTCATCGCCGGGAACGGCGAGGATCTCAGCGCACTCAAGGACCGCGTCCACACCCTGGCCGCGGCCCACCCGCTCTACCCGCAGGTCGCCGACCTGGCCGGAGCACCCGCCCGCGCCTGATCGGCGCGAACCAAAGGACACCGCATGGCTGTAGGCGTTTTCGACCTCTTCACCGTAGGCATCGGCCCCTCGAGTTCCCACACCGTGGGGCCGATGAGGGCAGGCGCGGCCTTCGCCTCGGAGCTCGCCGACGCCGGTGTCCTTGCCTCCGTGGCCGGTCTCCGCGTGGATCTTTACGGGTCCCTCGCGGCGACCGGCCGCGGGCACGGCACCTTTCCTGCCGTCCTCCTGGGGCTGGAAGGCTTTGCGCCGGAGGAAATCCTCCCGGAGCAGATGGAGGAACGGCTCGCGGAGATCGAAGCGAGCGGCAAGATCCAGCTGGGCAGCGAGTTTGAGGCTTCCAGCGGCGTCGGCGTGGTCCTTGAATACGGGATCGAGGACATGGTGCTGCATCCGCTCACGGTCCTGCCCCGCCACACCAACGGCATCCGGTTCGCCGTCAGCGGCGCCGACGGCGAAGTCCTCCATGAAGCCACGTTCTTCAGCGTGGGCGGCGGGTTCATCGTTCGCGACGGCGAGGAGGAGACTGCCGCCGTCGAACTCGAAGCCTCCAAACAGGCCCTGCCGTATCCCTTCCGCACCGCCGTTCAGCTGCTGGAACACTGCACTGCCAACGGACTCTCCATCAGCCAGGTGATGCTGGCGAACGAGCTTGTGTCCCGGTCCGAAGAGGAGGTTCGAGCCGGGCTGCTGCACATCCGCGACGTGATGGACCAATGCAAGGATTCCGCGATCGCCCGCTCCGGCCTGCTGCCGGGAGGGCTCAAGGTCCGGCGTCGGGCACCGCAGTGGCACACGCGGCTGCGCGAAGAAGACCCTAACCGTGACCCGCGCTTCTGGCAGGAGTGGGTCAATCTGGTGGCGCTGGCCGTGAATGAGGAAAACGCGTCCGGCGGCCGGGTGGTCACCGCACCCACCAACGGCGCTGCCGGAATCATCCCGGCGGTGCTTTTCTACGCTACGCACTACGGCCCCGGCATGGAGACTGCCACCCCGGAACAGAAGGACGACGCCGTCGTCCGCTTCCTGCTCGCTGCCGGCGCGATCGGGGTGCTCTATAAGGAGCAGGCCTCCATCTCCGGTGCGGAGGTGGGCTGCCAGGGTGAGGTGGGCTCGGCGTCGTCCATGGCCGCCGCAGGGCTGGCGGAGATCCTGGGCGGATCGCCTGAGCAGGTGGAAAATGCAGCCGAGATCGCGATGGAGCACAACCTCGGCCTGACCTGCGATCCGATCGGCGGGCTGGTGCAGGTTCCGTGCATCGAGCGCAATGCGATCGGCGCCGGCAAGGCCGTGAATGCCGCCAAGATGGCGCTGTGGGGCGACGGTGAGCACCGGGTCTCGCTCGATGAGGTCATTGTGACCATGCGGGAAACCGGACGGGACATGAGCTCCAAGTACAAGGAAACCGCCATGGGCGGCCTCGCCGTCAACGTTGTGGAGTGCTGAACCGGCACACTCGACGCCGGCCCGGCCGGTATGACAGGTGCGCGGACACGCCCGGCCCCATGCGACACGCCTGAGCGTGCAACTCATTGCTAAGCCTGCTTACCATATTGGCTCACGCGGCGGTCTCTGAGGCTGCCGAAACACTCTGAGGGAACGGAGAACTGTATGACTGAGACCAATACTGGTTCTGCGCAGAACCGCGGACGCACGAATATCCAGAAAGCTTCCCTGGCTTACGGGGTGGTTTTCCTCCTGGTGGGTGTCATGGGATTCATCCCGGGCATCACCACTAACTATGAGTCACTCGCCGGCGCCGGGCACCACTCCGAGGCGCTCCTGCTGGGTATCTTCCAGGTGTCCATTCTGCATAACGTTGTTCACCTGCTCTATGGTGTCGCCGGCCTGCTGCTGGCACGCAGCGCCGGCGGGGCGCGTGCCTTCATGCTCTGGGGAGGCGTGGTCTACCTTGTGCTGTGGATCTATGGCCTGGTGATCGACGGCGAATCCACTGCCAACTTTGTCCCGCTGAACAATGCGGACAACTGGCTGCACCTCTTCCTGGGGGTCACCATGATTGGCCTCGCTCTTCTTCTCACGCGCAGCCGGGACCGCGCTGGGCGCCCGGCCTAGCGCCGGACCCGGCGCCGGCAGCCGGTCTGCGCATCGGCTGCCGGCCCGGGGTTGAGCACTCGTCCCCCCGATGGTAGACAGTAAGGACGCTTAGTAAGTCGCCGACCGGAAGGAACGCATCATGGCCGAACGCGGAAACAGCACCCATGGACGCCGCCTCGATGAGGAAATGAAGCAGGAGACACAGGGCCTGACCCGAAATGCCGTCCCGGACCACGTGGAGGAATGGCGCCAGCCGGAGCCGATGGCCGATGACACCGACAGCGCCGAAGTGCAGGATGCTATGGGGGTCGCTCAGGAAGCCGAAGCTACCGCGCTCCCGTCCGAGGGGGATGACTGAGAATGCCCAAGACCACCAAAACCGGCAAGGCGAAAAAGAGCGAACTGCCTTCCACCCTTGAACGCTCAGATAAAAAGGCACAGGACACCTTCGCCAAGACCTACGACTCCGCGCTGGAGGAGTATGGCGACGAGCAGCGGGCGGCGCAGACTGCTTACGCCTCGCTGAAGCGCACGCATGAGAAGGTGGGCGACCACTGGGAGCCCAAGGACTCCAGCGGACCGTCGGACAAAAAGGCCGAACAGGGCCGGAAGTCCAATGCCAAGACGGCCGGGGGAGTGGATGCCAATGCGTCGAAGGAGCATCTGTATGACGTCGCGTCCAAGCTGGACATCAGCGGCCGCTCGAAGATGAACAAGGACGAGCTGGTGGATGCCATCCAGAAAGCGAACCAGAAGGAAACCAGGAAGAGCCGGTCCTGAGGCTGCCTAAAGTGTGACTTGTGTTACCCCCGGGGCTTAAGTAAAGCTGTACTGCAGATCAGTCAGCTTGCTTATAGTCCCGGAGGTGCCGCATGGCAGCAAACACCCGTTTCCCGCTGTCGACCGAGTCCGGAATCCTCGGCACCATAGACACATCCGTGAACGAGTTCATGGAACCCATTGCCACGGCGTTCAACGACATCGTCTTTTTCCCGCTCACTATTGGGGACTTCAGCTTCCCCATCGTTGTGGCCTGGCTGATCATCGCCGGCATTGTCATCACCTGCTATTTCGGGTTCATCCAGTTCCGCGGGTTGAAAGTCTCCGTCGAGGTGGTCCGGGGCAAGTTCTCCACCAGGCAGGACCCCGGGGAAGTACCGCACTTTCATGCGCTGACCTCCGCGCTGTCCGGCACGGTGGGCCTGGGCAACATCGCCGGCGTCGGTGCGGCCATGGCACTCGGCGGGCCGGGAGCGACCTTCTGGATGATTCTTGCCGGCCTGCTGGGCATGGCCACCAAGTTCGCCGAATGCACACTGGGCGTCAAATACCGGGAGGTCCATGAGGACGGCACCGTCAGCGGCGGGCCGTTCAAGTATCTTCCCGTGGCCTTTCGGCGGTTCGGTTCACTGCCCGCCAAGGTGCTGACGGGCGTTTTTGCCGTGGCGATCCTGCTTTTCGGCGTAGCCGGAGGCAATATGTTCCAGGCCAACCAGACCTTCGCGCAGGTCCGCAACGCCACCGGCGGCGACGAAGGATTCATGGGGTCCGACGGCGCCGCGCTGGTCTTTGGCGTTATCCTCGCCGTCCTCGTCGCCGTCGTCATCCTGGGCGGCATCAAGTCCATCGGTGCCACCACATCCAAGCTGGTTCCGGCCATGGCAGCCGTCTACATCCTGGCCTGCGGTGCGGTGATTGCCGCGAACTTCGAGAACGTCCCCGCTGCCTTCGGTGCCATTATCGAGGGTGCGTTCCGGCCGGAGGGCTTTGCGGGTGGAATCCTCGGTGTCATGATTGTCGGTTTCCAACGGGCGTCCTTCTCCAACGAGGCCGGCGTGGGCTCAGCGGCGATTGCGCACTCTGCCGTCAAGACCCGCCGTCCCGTCAGCGAAGGGTTTGTGGCTATGTTCGAGCCGCTCGTGGATACCGTCCTGATCTGCACCATGACCGCCCTGGCGATCATCATGGCAGGCGCCCCCAGCCTGCAGGCAGGTATCGACCAGGTGCAGGGCGGCGGGGGAGCGCCCGACGGCGTCATCCTCACCTCCGACGCCTTTGCCACCGTCCTGCCGTGGTTCCCGGTTGTCCTGGCGATCGCCGTCGCGCTCTTCGCCTACTCAACGCTGATCACGTGGTCCTATTACGGGCTCAAGGCCTGGGAATACCTCTTTGGCCGGGGACGGAAGCGTGAAATCACGTACAAGGTCATCTTCCTGACGTTCACCGTTGCCGGCTGCATCCTCTCCTTCAGCCAGGTCATCAGCTTCACCGACGCGGCACTGTTCATCTGCGCCTTCGTGAACCTGCTGGGCGTGTACCTGCTCCTGCCGGTGATCAAGCGGGAGATGAAGAAGTACCTCGCCGACCGCAGGAGCGGGAAGCTGGACATCCTGGGCCTCGAGGATGAGGACATTGAGGACGCCGCTCCCGCGCGGTAGGCGTTTGTCCTAGCCGCGGCCGAGGAAAGGCATGCCAGCTGCCGTGAGCACCACGGAGCCGGGATTGGCCGACGCCGGCAGCTGGGCCATGAACAGCACCGTGCGCGCCGCCTCTTCCGCCGGGAAGGTCGGTTCGTGCCGGCGCGTGCCGTCGGGCTGGAGTGCCCCGCCGTTCGCAATGCCTGCGAGCAGCTCGGTCGCGGCGTTGCCGATGTCGATCTGCGCGCAGCTGATCCCATACGCCCGGCCGTCCAGGTCGATCGATTTCGTCAGTCCCGTGACGGCGTGCTTCGTGGCGGTGTATGCGGCCGCGAGCGGGCGCGGGGCGATGGCGGAAATGGAGCCGTTATTGATGATCCGGCCGCCCTGCGGATCCTGGGCCTTCATTTGCCGGACGGCCGCTGCCGCGCACAGCATCGTTCCGGTGAGGTTGACGGCGATCGTGGTGTTCCAGTCGTCCAGGCTCAGCTGGTCCACGGATCCGGAGGGGCCGAAGCTCCCGGCATTGTTGAACAGCACGTCCACGCGGCCGAAGACTTCAGCGGCGGTCCGAAAGAGGTGTTCAACGTCGTCGGGCCGGGTGACGTCCGCAGGTACCACCAAAGCGCGGGAATCGCCGTCGGCCGTCTGCTGCAGCGCCGCTTCCCGGCGGCCCGTCAGCACGACCTGCCAGCCGGCTCCGAGGAACGCCCGGGCAGTGGCCCGGCCGATGCCTGAGCCCGCCCCGGTGATGACAGCTGTCCGCAATCCCTCAAAACTCATGACCATATCCTCCCGCATCACCCGAGATAGCAGAAAGTGCCCGTTTCGCCGCGGAAACGGGCACTTTCTGCTATCTCGAGGAAAGGGCAGGGCTTCACCGTTGACCGTGCCGAACCCTCGGGCCTAGGGTCGACCCAACTTATGCACCAGCAGGACCGGGGAGATCCGGCCCGCCAAAAACAAAGGGGTTTTTGTGCATCTTCCGGCAGCGCAGTATGAACAGGTCCTCGATCCAATCGGCGATTCCCTGGTGCTTTCGGCCATTCTCGCCGCCCTTCCACTGCTCCTGTTGTTCGTGATGCTGGGGGTTTTCCGACTCAAGGCCTACCAAGCCGGCATTATTGCCCTGGTGCTCTCCATCCTGCTGGCCCTCTTCGGCTGGGGGATGCCGCTGGACCAGACACTCTCCGCCACCGGGCTGGGCGCTTTCTACGCCATCTTCCCGATTCTCTGGATCCTCATCAACGCGCTGTGGATCTACAACCTGACGGTGGCCACTCCGTGGTTCGACGTGCTGGGACGCACCATCCGCTCAATCTCCGACGATCTGCGGATTCTCTCCATCCTGATCGCGTTCTGTTTCGGCGCGCTGCTGGAGTCCCTGGCCGGATTCGGCGCCCCGGTGGCCATCGCCGCAGCCATGCTCATGGCCGCCGGCATGAAACCGCTGAAGTCGGCGATTGTGGCGCTGCTGGCCAACACCGCGCCGGTGGCGTTCGGGGCCATGGCCGCTCCGATCATCGCCTTGAACGGAGTTACCGGCATTCCGCTGCAGGAACTGTCCTCGATGACGGGCCGGCAGACACCCTTCATTGCCCTGGTGGTGCCGCTGATCCTGGTCTTCATCGTGGACGGGAAACGCGGGGTCCGGCAGACCTGGCCCGTGGCCCTGGTGGCCGGATTCGTGTTCGGACTGGCCCAGTTCGTTGCCTCGAACTTCTTCGTGGTGGAGCTGACTGACGTGGTGGCCGCAGTGGCAACCGTGATCGCCGTGCTGGTCATGCTGCGCGTCTGGCAGCCGAAGGAACTGATCGGAATGTCCGGGGAGGCAATGAACGACGACGCCGCCGGGGTCCGCAGCAGCAGCGCCGCCGTCGGCGGCGAAAGCTCGGACACCCTCACCAAAACAACCGGCAGCAGTGACTCCGGCGGGGCCGGAGACGGACAGGGGCAAGAAAAGGCCGGCTCCGGCATCCCCATTGGGGGAGGCCTTGATTCTGAAGGCAATCAGCAGGAACCGCGGGATAACACCCGTCCGGACGGGCGCAGCGTCTGGCTCTCCGTTGCTCCGTACCTGATCATTATTGTGGTTTTCTCACTCGCGCAGATCCCGCCGATCAAGGCGTGGCTGACCCAGGTGGGCGGGGTGACGTTCCACTGGCCCGGCCTGGACGTGGTGAACTCCTCCGGCGATCCGGTGGGCGCCCAGAACCTGCGCTTTGACCACCTCAAGGCCACCGGCACGCTGCTGCTGATCTCCGGCATCCTGACGATGATCCTCTACCGCATCGCACCGGCGAAGGGAGTCCGGATTTACGGGTCTACTCTGAAGACCCTGCGCTGGACGATCGTCACGGTGTGTTCTGTGCTCGCCCTGTCCTTCGTGATGAACCTGTCCGGGCAGACCACCACCCTGGGTGTCGCGCTCGCCTCCGCCGGCGGCTTTTTTGCCCTGCTGTCGCCGCTCCTGGGTTGGATCGGGGTAGCGCTGACCGGATCGGATACGTCGTCGAACTCCCTGTTCGGCCAGCTGCAGGTGGCCGCCGCCGAGGAGACCGGGCTCTCGCCCACCCTGATGGCGGCGTCGAACTCCTCCGCCGGTGTGCTGGGCAAGATGCTGTCGCTGCAGAACCTGGCCATTGCGGCAGCCGCAGTGGGCCTGAACGGGGTGGAAGGCACGCTGTTCCGCAAGCTGATCGGCTGGTCCCTGGGTCTGCTGGTCCTGATGACCCTGCTGATCTGGCTGCAGTCCACGCCGGTGCTCGGCTGGATGGTTCCTTAAGTTGTCCATGCAAGGAGAGTCTGTGAGTACTGAGTCCGTGAACGCGCCCGGAACCACGCTGGCGGAAGGACATGCTGCAGTACTCGGTGCAGCGGCCCGGTCTTCCGTGGAGCACGAGCACCGGTTGAAAGCCAGCACGGACCGTTCCGGATTTGTGGCTGCCAGCCTGCCCGAAGGCGTGGTTTTTGCCCAGGACGCCGAAGAGGTAGCGGAAGTCCTGCGCCGGGCGAGCGCCCACCGGGTGCCGGTGGTTCCGCGCGGAGCCGGGACAGGCCTGGCGGGAGCGTCCTCAGCCAGGCAGGGCGAAATCGTCCTGGATGTCTCCGGCATGAACCAGATCCTGCGCATTGACCCCGAGGAACAGCTGGCCGTCGTGCAGCCCGGGGTGCTCAACGCGGAACTGAACGCAGCTGCCGCGGAATACGGGCTGTTCTACGCCCCGGATCCGGCCAGCACCGCCATCTGCTCGATCGGCGGGAACATCGCGACCAACGCCGGCGGCATGCGCTGCGCCAAATACGGCGTCACCCGCGAAGCGGTGCTGGCGCTGCGGGTGATCCTCGCGGACGGCCGCGAGCTGCGCACCGGGCGGGAAACCATCAAAGGGGTTAGCGGTTACGACCTGAATGCCCTGATGATCGGATCCGAGGGCACGCTGGGGATCGTCGTCGAGGCAACGCTGCGGCTGCGCCCGCTGCCGGTGCAGACCGCCACGGTTGCCGCGTTTTTCCCGAACGTCGAGCAGGCGGCCCGGGCGGCGTCGGCCGTTGTTGCAGCCCGGATCCAGCCCTCCATGATGGAGCTGATGGATGGTCAGACCCTCGAAGCGGTCGATGCCGCACTCGGTACCGATTACCGCTCCCGCGGAGCGTCCTTCCTATTGGTTCAAACCGACGGGCACGGCGCGTTCCTGGAGCAGGACGTGGTGATGGAGGCTGTCTCGCCTTTTGGTATTTGCGAGCGGGCGGTCGACGACGAGCAGGCCGCAGCCCTGGTAACCGCACGCCGGGAGGCCATTCCCTCGCTGGAAAAAATCGGCCGGGTTTCGATCGGGGATATCGGGGTGCCGCGCGGGAAGCTGGCCCACGTCGTCGCCGGACTGGAAGAGATCGCCGAACGCACCGGGGTGCGCATCTTCACGATCGCGCACGCCTCCGACGGGAACCTGCACCCGATGATCGTGATGGACCCCGAAGAGTCCGTGACCGAGGGTCCGCCCAAGGTGGCGCTGGGGGAGATGTTCCACCTGGCCAAGTCCCTGGGCGGAACCCTCACCGGAGAACACGGCATTGGCCTGCTCAAGCGGGACTGGCTGCAGGAAGAGCTGGGCGATGTGTCCCTGGAGACCATGCACACCATCCGAGCCGCCCTGGACCCGCTGGGCATCCTCAACCCGGGTAAGGCGATCTAGTGCTGCGATTGAACCTTTGAGAGGATTCCAGTGCTACGGGCGCGGGGGGAAGACGCCCTGGGTCGCGATGATGAAGTTCACGGGCAGATACGGGGGCATGTTGTTGTGGGCCATTCCGCCGCCGGTCGGCCCGCTCTGAACCATGTTTATGCCGGACGCGACGGACCCGTAACTGCCCCCTTGGGCGGGCGCTGCGCCGGCAGGCCGGTCCGTCGTCTGACCGGCCGCAGCAGGCAGCGTGTGCGCATGGTACGGGAGCTGCTGCGTCGTCAGCGTGACGTTTTCCTCCCCTCCGCTCCTGCCGAGGTTGAACTCCCAGCGGGAGTCGTGAGCATGGAGGGGGAACCTCCCTCGCAGGTCGGGAAGGGCGAACGTCGTCACGCCGTTGCCGCCGTACGCTGTGCCCAGCAGGGAAAACAGCGCTGAGTTCTGCTGGATCGGAATTAGCTGCCCGTTGCACAATTCCCAGCCGGGCGGGGCGAAGGTGAACCCAACCATGATGATCTGTCCGACAAATGGGTTCGTGGTCACAGGGGGTGTCCTTCGGGTAGGTGCGTGATGATTGCCAGTGCGTGCCCGCCATGGGCAGACATAAAGAGTGCAACGGGGCCGGAATCTGGATGCTCAACGGTGTAGATACCGTCCGTGTCGACAGCTCCACCGACGTCGAAGCGCAGTCCGAATCCGAGGGAGAGCCGGTCAATCGCCGTCAGGCGAATCCTGCCGGTGCCGACGGCCAGGGTGCTGTCCAGGAGAGGCTCCCAGAACTCGAGCGAGTAGGGATTTCGGGCCTGGGCGGCCTCGGCCCGAGGCAGGATGCCATTCGCTGCAGTTGTGGCAGCCCCCACGGCCAGGGCCGTGGTTCCTGCCAGGAAGAGGCGGCGGTTCAGCGCCTTAGCTGCCGGCATGGCTAGGACCCGCCGAAGAAGGCAATGGAGTGGCGCAGGTTCGTCACCGGATCGGTTCCCGTAGCAGAGTAGCCATATGCCACTTTGTCCCCTTCCCTGATCTGCACCGCTGGTTGCCCTGCAGTGGTACAGGAGGTCGTGAGGTCAGAAACCCTGCAGGAAAGTCCGGAGGCAACACCGTTAACCCACAGGGTGAGGGTCACGGATCCGGCGCGCGGGGTCGCTGCGCCGTTAAGTCCTGCCATGCTGCCATCGCGCGGCATGGCGATTTGCGCATCAGCAATCGAAGACACGAGTGCTCCGCCGGACACAGAAAGGAACCCGGAGGCGTCAGCCTTGTCGATGAAGGAAACCGTGCCTGTGAACACCGGAGCCGGACCTGCGGGTCCGGCTGGTCCCGTCGCGCCTGCGGGTCCGGCTGGTCCCGTCGCGCCTGCGGGTCCGGTTGGCCCCGTCGCGCCTGCGGGTCCGGTTGGCCCCGTCGCGCCTGCGGGTCCGGTTGGCCCCGTCGCGCCCGCGGGCCCAACCACGCCGGCAGGCCCCGTTGCGCCTGCGGGTCCGGCGTTGCCCTGAATCCCTTGGAACCCCTGGTTGCCTTGGAGCCCCTGGATTCCTTGTGGCCCAATCGGTCCTTGTGGCCCGATGAGGCTTTGCGCGCCTCCGGGCCAGGACCCGGAAACCTTGGGTCCGTAGACGGTGAATGCGGTGGTGTCCAGGTAAAAGTCGCCGTCGATGCCCAGTGAGCTGCCCGGAGCGCCAGTTCCGTTGTGGATGCTGTTGCCGTCACGTCCGGGGATCCCTGCCGGGCCGGGCGCGCCCGCTGGGCCGCGTGCTCCGTCAGTTCCGGTTGCTCCGTCAGCTCCGTGCGTGCCGGCCGCCCCGTCCGCGCCCTGGGCTCCGGCCGCCCCGTCCGCGCCCTGGGCTCCGGCCGCGCCAGCGTCCCCGTCCGCCCCGTCTGCGCCTGGTGCACCGGGCGCGCCGTCCTTACCGGCTGCGCCGTCTTCACCGTCTTCGCCGTCTGTCCCAGCCGCACCCTTTTCACCCTTCTCGCCGGTGGACGGCGAAGCGGTCGCCGCGAACGTGGACACCGTCGAATCGAGGGGAGCTGCTGCCAACCAGGAGACCGGCACCTCGTCGGGGCCGCAGGAAAGCTCGTCGGCAGTCGTGGCAATGGTCGCAAACTGAAGCGACGGGGCGTCAAGGCAGGCGTGGAAGGCTGCAGCGTCGTCGGCGGATGAGCCGGGGGTACAGGCACTGAGCGCCAGGACTGCTGCGGCCGCTGCGGCAACTGCCGTAAGGCGTGCGGGTTTGGAACGGTTCACGGTATCTGTCTCCTGGGTCATCTCAACGGGGTCACCCGGGATGAGAATGCCAAGAAATCCTTCAGGCGCGGATCAATTCCCCCGGGCATCCACGACCTGGTTCTACATGTTGGACACAGACCAATAAGAAACTCAGTCCAACAGCCCCATCGTGGAGGAAATGGACTGAGTCCCAAAGTTTGTTTCTTTCAATCCCGCAATATGACGGCTCAGCTGGGCGGGCGGCCCCCGCCCAGCGCAGCCCAGACGACTGCTGTGCCGCTCCCGCGTTGCAGAAGCGGCACAGCATGGATTGAGCTAGGCGGTCCGTGAGCCCTCCACATATGACTTCAGCCCGGCCAGTCCCGGTTCGAAGTTCTGGGTGCCCATAAATGCATCGAGTTCCCGGGCCGTTGCGTCATCCGATTCAAAGCGTGCCGTCCATCGGACAACCGAGGCCGGCCCGTCGGCGTCGACGGAAATGGTGGCTTCGTGCCCGGAGATCGCCAGAGGGGCTTCCACGATCGAATACGCGAGCTGGCGCTGCTGATGATCGATCCGGTTCAGCCGCTCAGCGAAAACGGAATTGCCCGGAAGTTCGAAACGCCTTTCGGTGCCCGGTGTGTTCGGGTCTCCCGACCACACCATGTGTGACTGCGCCTCAGCGGCGCCGGGCATCCACTTCCCGTGGCCGCCAAAATCGTGGACGGCCTCCCACACCGCAGACGGCGGTGCGTCGATGGAGATGCTGCGCCGGACCTCTTGTTCGCTCATGATTTTCCTTCCCGTCGATTTCTGTCAGATGAGGACGGCGGTTTGCCTTCCGCGGCCGGATACAGGTGTTGTCCTTGGTGATGAACGCCGCCACACGTTCGCCGATGAGCATGGCTGTTGCGGCCGGACCCCGCGAGGGTGTGAACGGCAGGATTGATGTGTCCGCCACTCGCAGTCCGCTCACGCCGTGCACCCTGCCGAACTGGTCGACCACGTGCCCCTCGGCCGGGTCGTCTCCCATCTTGCAGGTGCCCGAAGCATGGATGGCGGTGGCAAGGTGGGACCGCATCCAGTCGTCCGACAGGGCATCATCCTGGAGCGTTTCGGCGTCTATTTCCGTGGTTTTTTTGAAGTAGGGCTTGAACGCTTCGGTGTGCAGGAGTTTCACGGTCATCCGTACGACCTCCCTCATGCGCACGACGTCACGCTCGTCGCTGAGGTAGTTGTAGTCGATCACCGGCTGCACCATCGGGTCCGCGGAAACGGTCTTGAGGTTTCCGCGGGATTCGGCCTGCTGGACGGCGATGGCCATGGCTAGATCGTTGCTGCGCTGGAGCTGCTGGACGAAACGCTTGATCGAAACGCCCTTCATCGACTTCAGGAACGCGAGAGGGCGCCGCGCGATGCTCACCATCGATTTCGCACGGCTGCCCTGCTCCATCCACGCCGAAACATCCTTGGAATCCGTGGCACAGGCGTGCGGAATCAGCCGCACGACCCTGTTCTCCTACTTCCCCGCCAAGTCCGAGATCCTTCTGTACGGGGACGAGCGGAACGTTGAACGGGTCAGCGCCCTGCTGCATGACGCTCCGTTCGACCTCCCGGTTGGCGTTGTCCTGCGCAAAGCTGCCCGGACCATGCGCCCGGTACCCGCCAACGCGCGGGAGGAGCTGGCCGTCTACTGGCGCATCCTGGACGAAAATTCCGACGTCGCGGCCCAGGCCAGGGCCATGGGCCAGCGGTATGCGCGGATAATTGCAGACTTTGTGGCCGTCAGGCTGGGCACTGAGCCGTCCGACAGCATGCCCGCGTTGCTGGGAGAAACAGTGCCTGCGGCGCTGCTTGCAGCTGCCAGGCACTGGACAGTGCACGCCGAACCAGGGGTACCGCTGGAAGAAGCGCTTGAGAACGCCGTTGATCCGTTGATCACCGCGTATTTGGGGACTCTTTAAGAAGCCGCAAAACGCTGCGACTGCGCCCGCCGCCGGTGCAGACCGCCCCGGTTGGGGTCATGCACACCATCCGCGCAGCGCTGGACCTGGGCATCCTCAACCCGGGCAAGGCCATCTAGGAGCCGGCTGCCCTACTCGAAGAGCAGTGAGACGCGCAGGTTCTCAATGGGGGCGGGCCCCACGCCGCGAACCCACAGGACGAGTTTCTGGTTCTGCGCCACGGCCAGCGATCCAGTGCGCCCACATTGGGAAGTAGTCGTGCAGGACATTAGGGGTTGGAACAGGCCGTCACGGACGAGGTACACGTCGATGCTGCTGCTCCGTTCCGTCATCTCGACTCTCATCTCGGTGATGGTCCCCGCGCGCGGCATTCGAATTTCGTTAGCGGCTCGCGAGCTGGAGGGAGCCACCGAGCCGGCGATCGGGAAGTAACCCGCACCGTCGGTGAAAGCTGCGGGATCTATGGTGCCGGGCAGGAAACTGACGAAGACCGTCCCGGCCCCTGCCGGCCCCTGGGGCCCCTGCGCCCCGACCGGCCCGACCGGCCCGACCGGCCCGACCGGCCCGACCGGCCCGACCGGTCCTTCCGGTCCGGCATCGCCAGTATCGCCCTTATCGCCCTGTGGCCCGGCTGGCCCCCCAGGCCCAGCCGGACCCTGAGGGCCAACAGGTCCTGCCGGACCTGCAGCGCCAGTTGACCCCGCGGGGCCCTGTGCGCCGGGATCGCCCTGGTCACCGCGAAGACCCTGCACGCCCTGCGGCCCTATGGGTCCCTGCGGGCCAATCAGGCTTTGTGCCCCACCAAGCCACGTTCCCGCCGTCTTGGGGCCGTAGATGGCGAAGGTTGTGGTGTCGAGGTAGAAGTCGCCGTCCACGCCCACATTGTTTGCGGGATCGCCGGATCCGTTGTGGATGCTGTTTCCGTCCCTGCCGGGAAGGCCGGCGGGTCCGGTGGACCCGGTGGGCCCAGTTGCTCCGTCGGCTCCGTCGGCGCCGTTAGTTCCGGCGGGCCCGGTAGCTCCCGGGGCTCCCGTCGCCCCCGTCCCCCCCGCCCCCCCCGCCCCCCCCCGCCCCCCCGCCCGCCC
>NZ_JAXIOO010000025.1:0-53446 GCF_049311065.1 Arthrobacter sp. 7Tela_A1
CCCGCTGACTTGCCCGCCCGCTGACTTGTCCTTCCGTTGAGTCCCTGTCCGGCCGCGGGTCCCCGCCAGGGGCCGCCGCCCGGGGCCGCCTCCCCGCTTAGCCCGATGGGCTGGGCAGGGTGCCGAAGACGACGTCTACCAGATAGGCCGCTCCCGAGGACGTGTCCGGGAAGGCTCCGGTGTAGGAATAGCGCCCCCCGTTGGCCGGGACGAGCAGCGGACTGCGGTCCCGGCCATTGGCCAAGCCACCGGGTGTAGCCGAATAGACCCCTGCCGGGGCGGTGTAGGCCACTGTGTACTGCGTACCCGGAACCAGCTGGACGGGCGCGGAAAGGGCAGCGGACTGCCATCCCACGGGCCCGTCCGGGAAGGATACCCGGCCCAGCTCCGTGCCGCTGGAATCGAAGAGGTATCCGGTGCGCGGCCCGGTGTTGCCCTCCCCGCGGTAGAACCGTACAGCGCTGGCCTCACCCGGAACGGATACGGAGAACGCTGTCCCCACCGTGACCGGCGTGCCGTCCAGCACCCGGTCAATCAGTGGAACATCGGCTGGTGCGTAAAGGCTGCAGGGGCAGCCGTTGTCCGGGAGTTCCGGTTCGGGCGGCACATCCCCCGGCGTGAACATCACGTCGACCAGGTAGCTGGCGGCAGAGGAACTTCCGGGGTAGCCGCCGGAGTAGCTGAAGCGTCCGCCGGAAGCGTCCACGCTCAGCGGCCCGTACTCGTAGGCCGACGCAAACTGGCCGGGCGTGACCGAGTACGTGCCGGTGGGTGAGGTGTACGCGGCCACGTACTGCCTGCCCGCCCGGATAGGCACCGGGGAGCTGAACGTCACGCTTTGCCAGCCGCTCCCCGTTTCGGCGGTGAAGGTTGCCGATGCCAGGACCGTGCCGTCGTCAGCGAACAGCCGTCCTGCGTGGGTGCCTGCGTTACCCGGACCCTTGTAGAAACGTATCCCCTGGACCGTTCCGTCAACCGCGGAGTGGAACGCCGTACCCAAAACCACCGCCCGCCCGTCGGCCACCTGCGAGATAAGCGGGACGGTGTCCGGCGGGAACAGACTGCAGCACTCTGCCTCCGGTGTGGCCTGTGCCGTGGTGAAGGACCAGGTGCCGCTGCTGTCCCCGGCCAGTCCCTCGGCGGAAACTGCCGTCAGGTCCACCGTGTAGGTAGTGGAACCTGCCAGCGGTGCGGCGGGACGGAAAACGGCCGTGCGGGTTCCGGCGTCGTACACGGTCTGTCCGGCCACTTGCGCTCCGTTCGGGCCGCGCACGCTGAACGCCGCGGAACCGGCCGCAACAGCGGAGGAGAACACTCCGGACACGGTTGTATCCGCCGGTACGTCTGTTGCTCCGGCTGCCGGAGCCCTTGAGGAGACCCCAAGCACCGGACCGCCCCGTTCAAAAACAACGTCCACCAGATAGCCGGACGTGGATTTACGTTCCGGGTAGGTTCCGCCGTAGACGTACCGTCCACCGTCAGCCGGAACGGTGAGCGGTCCGAACGTGTAGCTGCCCGCGAACTGGCCGAGGTTGGCCGAGTACGCGCCGTTGGGCGAGCTGTAAGCGGCAACGTACTCCTGTCCGGACTGAACGGGCACCGGAACGGCAAAGTATGCCGTCTGCCAGCCGGAGGCGGATTCGCCGCTGAAGGTCACAGCGCCGAGTTCAGCTCCGCCGGGGCCGAACAACCGGCCCGTGTGCACGCCGGTGTTTCCCGGCCCCTTGTAGAAGCGGACTCCGGTGACGGTCCCGGAGGTTTCCGGGCGGAAGGCGACACCAAGGCTCAGCGGGATTCCGTCGGAAAGCTGGGGCAGGGCCGGAATGGAGTCCTCAGTGAAAAGGCTGCAGGGGCATTCACCCTCGGCGACGGTCTTGGCGGTGGTAAAGGACCATGTTCCCCCGGAGAGCAGGGGGTTGCCGTCACCGTCCACGGCGCTGAGCTCCGCGGTATAGCGGACACCCTCGCCCAGTGCAGCCTGCGGTACAAACTCCGCCGTGCGGCTCGCCGCCGAGTAGCGGGTGCTGCCCGCAACCGGTGTTCCTGCGGCATCCCGCAGCACAATGCCCACACTTTCGCGAACCACTTCCTTGGACAGCACAGCAGAGATGCGGGTGTCCGCCGGAACTCCGGCCGCGCCGTCGGCCGGTGTCTGGGAAGAGGCGGACAGCGGGGCGTTGCTGCTGGTGTCAAAAACCGCGTCGACGAAGTACGCGGTGTTGCGGTAGCTGTCGGCCGGGAACCGTCCCGGAGTGGTGTTGTACACGCCTGCCGGCGATGCACCGAAACCGCCGGCGACCAGCAGCGGTGCGGCGGTTTTGCCCCGGCTGGACCAGTAATCCGGAGCCATGGCGTAGTGCCCGGCAGGAGCACTGTAGGAAATGACGTAACCGGCGCCGGCGGTGACTGCCACGGGCGTGGGGAAGGCAGCCTGTTGCCAGCCGGAGGCACTCTCCCCCGTGAAGGTTACGGTCGCCAATGCGCCGCCCGATGCGTCCCAGAGTGTCCCGGTATGGGTGCCTGTGTTGGCCGCGGACTTGTAGAACCGCACAGCGCTGACGTACCCGCTCACGGAGGGCGAGAAGCGCATCCCCACTTCCACGGGGGATCCGTCGCCGCTGTCCGGTATTTCCGGTTCCGTGGTTCCGAAGACCGTGAACGGACCCGTCGCAGCCACGGGAACCGAGACTCCTGCAGCATCGAAATTGCCGCTGTCGTCGATGGCCCGGGCACGTATGGCCTGGGTATCCATGCCCTGCTGGACGTAGGTATAGCTCCAGTTGGTGGTGCCCTGAGCCGCGGACCAGGTTTCGCCGTCGTCCGTGGAGATTTCCACTCCGGCTACCCGACCGCCGCCGGTATCAGCGGCCGTCCCCGTGACCGTGACCTCCGTGCCATTGGCCGCGGATGTCCCGGGGGCAGGCGACGTGACGACAGCCGTGGGCGGCGTTGTGTCAGTACTCGCAGCTGTCCTGGTGAGCTGGGAATCGAGGGTATCCGGCTGCGCGCCCATGTCCGCCAGGAGGTTGACCTGGGCCTGCTGCATCCGCCGGTCCGCTGCAGCTCCCCAGCCGTCATGTTCCCGATCCAGCCCCCAGGTCCACTGGATGCTGCCCGCGGAAAAGACCAGCGCACCGCTCGACGCCCGGTACTGGGTCACGTGGTGTGTGGTTGTCCCTTCGGACACCGTATTTCCGTAGTCCCGGAGATACTGCGGTGTGGGGCCGGTGGTCGTGGAGAGCCGGGCCAGCCCCGGCGGCCGGAAACCGTTGTCCAGGTCCTCGTTCGATTCGTAGCCGATGGTGTGGGCTGCCAGTTCGGTGCGGCTGCCGGGGCTCTGGGAGGCAAGCTCGGTGTGCCGCCATAGCCGGTATTTGCCTTCATCGGCGCTGACTGTGATGGGAAGGTCCGAGAAGTTCGCCACGTAGGCGGTACCCGTCAGCGCGTTCTCCGGAACGCCGCCGCCCCGCGACTGCGGGGCCAGGCGGGGGTCGCGCCAGGTTCCTGTCCATTCCGGCTCCGGATCGATCTTGGTATTGGCCCAGGTTTCCTTGTAGCTGACCATCGTGCGGTATGCGGTTCCGTCAGTTGTTGACGGTTCATAGCGGGTACGCCAGTACACCTCGTTTCCGGAAAGGAACTGCAGGTTCACCCCCGCGTCCCGGGCCGCCTCCACATTGGCGCGCTGGGCGCCGGACCAGTATTCGTCATGGCCCACGGAGAGGAAAACACTGTGGTTCTTCAACGATTCGCCGTGGCGGTCGGTGTCTATGCCCGCTATATACGTGACGTCGTAGCCGTTCTTTTCCAGGAAACGCGCCAGCGGGTACTCGGCGCTGAAGTAGAAATCGCGCCCGTCGTTGTCCCCCCGGGTGGTGACTGGCCTGTTGTAGCTCAGCTTGTAGGCCCGGCCGTTCGCGGCTCCCTGGTAGAAGTTGGAACCGCCGTAGGTGTTGTACGCCTGCCACGTGGGATCTGAGGTCTGGAAAACGACGTCGGACCTGGAAGCGTCGTTGCGGACAATGAAGGTGATGTGGCTGGCGCCCCCGGTGTCCTGGCGCTTCAGCAAGGCAACGTAGACCCCGGAAACCGCGCCGGCCGGAACATCCCAGGTAGCGGAACGGCTCCAGGTGCCGCAGTCAACCAGTTCGGTACTGACGTCCCGCAGGCACTCGGGCTGGTGCTGCGGGAGCTTCGCCGACGGCGTCACCGAGGCTATCTTTCGGGCACCCAGCCCCTGGTACCAGCCGGTGCGGTAGATATCGATGGTGTAGGCCGAGGCATCGGTGTTCACCTTGAAATCGAGGCTTTCGCCGGCGTTGACGCTGATGTCCGTTGAGAATCCCTGGATGGTGGGATCTCCGGCTTTCTCAATGTCCCACTCGTCCGGGTCCGCTCCCGGTTTGGCGTTCTCACAGACCACCGGATTGTCGGCCGCCGCGCAGTTCTCGGCCGCGGCCGCCGGAAGCGGCGCCAGGAGCACCAGCTGCGAGGCCGCCAGCAGGGCCGCCAGCAGCAGTGCGGTCAGGGCAGGGGCGCTCCGGCGCTCTGGGGCACGCGGAGTTGTTTCGTTTTGCATTGTGATCTGGATCCTTCAGATTCTTCCGTTCCGGAAGACCCCAAGGTAGGAGTCTCCGGCCGGAAGCAAAGCAGTAGGGAGTACTGGCTCATTCCCCGCATTGGTGCGGAGAAGGCGGCCGGACATGGGTAGTCTCACCCTTGGCCGGCGAGCGGAACACGGTAAATGTGGAAGGTGTACTCGTGGTCAAAGCTGTCGCTGAAGCTGCCGTCGCCTCCCGCAGCCAGGACCCGGTCTTCGAACAGGACTTCAACGTCTCCGGCGGCTGCCCCCTCCGGCAGCTTGAAAGTCCGTTCGCCCGGTTCGCTTCCCCCGTCCAGCATCGCGAACACATAGGCATGGGTGCCGTCGGTCTTGAGCATGGTGTCCAGACCCGCGCCGAAGGAGTACTCGTAAGACTGGGTGTTGATGACCGGAGCCAGTTCATGGATGACGTTATTGACCTCCCGCACGGCATCAACCTGGGGCTGTCCGCAGAAATCGGGGATCACCTGCGAGGACCGGAACACGTTTGACGTTTCGCATTCGCCGGAGAAACTCTGGTTGAAATACAGGATGCCCCGGGCCTCATTGATCACGGCGCTCATGACTGCGCCCTGGATCTGACCAGGCTGGGCGTATCCGGAGTACGTTCCCTCAGCGGGCCCGCCGTTAAGGTTCTCGACGAAATGCCACAACCGCTGCAGCGAACCGTCCGCAGCGTCGCGCATCCGCAGCGCCTCTACTGACCTCCCGTAGCTCGACGCCGTACGGCACGCCGGCTGGGTGATTTCCACCAGGTACGGACTGCGGTACGGCTCCAGCGAACAGTGCGGGACCGTGTACCAGTACATGTCCATCGAGACGACGTCGGTGGGCCCGTTGACCAGGTTCTCCGCGTCGCGCGCCGCCATGTCCTGGCTAATGACCATCTGGGTGAAGTTCGCCATCGTGAACATCCCCGCAGGAGCCGTTTCCGCCCGTGCCTCCAGCTGACGCAGGCCCTGCTCAGGGCTGAACCGGCCGTCTACCTCGTCATCAAGGAAAGTCCCCACCCAATGGGGGCTTTCCGGATTGAACGATTCGTTGAGGCTGTCACCGATCCAGAACACATCATTGGCTTCGAACAGATCGAAGCTGGTGTCCTCTGACAGCCCGATATACGTGTTCAGTCCCAGGGACTTGTCATACTGCACTTCCTCATTGCTGCTGATCCCGTTGTGCCACGACACGATCGGGAAGAATGCGGGATCGGACCATCCCGCCGCGTCGGCGTTGGGGAACTGTGACCAGTACTCTGATCCTCCCTCCCAGGGGATCCGGGGAAGGAAAAGGTCCGCGGACGCATCCGGCTCCTGCGCCGGTGCAGCCGCTTCCGGGGTGCATCCAGTCAGGACAGCCGCCAGGACCAGTCCCATCGCTCCGGGGCCCATGGTTGCGCCGCCACGCCGTTTCGCAGCGCGCTCTCCGGGGGTGGCTTCTTCCCCCCGGACAGGACCGGGCGGCGCTCCCGTTCCGCTGTTTTGCCGGACTGTCATGGATCCTCCTGAGTGGGACTTTTGCCGTTTGCCTGGGCCCTGCTCACTCCGCGGTAACTGTTCAATCCGCGGTAGCCCCCGGCCACGCCCGTCATAAGGAAGAGCAGGGCGGCGGACATGGAAAAGTTCAGGCCGTCAAAGAACGCGAACAGGACGCCTCCGGCCAGCATCGAGGCAGCCAGGGCAACTCCCACCGCGCGGGCAGGACTTCCAGCCGGAGCCATGCGGGCGGCCCGGAGCGAACCCCACACCGTCATAAGCAGGACCATGATCAGCAGGGACACCCCGATCAGGCCGATTTCCACCAGCGCGGTCAAATAACCGTTGTCGAAAATCCGGTAGTGCGGCAGGAACGTTCCGAAGCCGCGCCCGAAATAGAGGTTGCGGGACGCGATGTCCACGGCAATGTCGTAGCTGTCTGTCCTGGAGAGCGAACTCGAGTCGTTCCCGAGGGACTGGAACATGCCGCGCACGGTTCCGGCGATGCCCGGCACCGCTACATAGACAATCCCCATCAACACCGCCATGGCGATCAGTGCCCGCAGCCGCACGGCGGCAGACCACGTCGGGACCAGGACCATGAGTCCCACTGCCGTGCCGATAAAGGCTGAGCGCGAACCGGAGGTGATCGATGCCAAGGCCAGAGCGAGGACCGGCCACCAGCGTGCTGCGAGGGAGCGTTGCCGCTCGGTAAGTGCCAGCGTGAGCGCCAGGGGCAGCACCATGGACAGCACGACGGCGTATTCCAGCGGCTGCGACGCAGTGCCGGAAGGACGGACAAACTCTCCGCGGCTGCTTACTGATCCATAGGCGCTGTCCGCGCTGAAACCGGGAAGGGACATCCATTCGAGAAGGCTCTGTCCGGTCAGGAACTGGCCCAGTCCAAGGACCGCTGTCAGGCCGCCAATCAGTACCAGCCGCCGGACCAGGACCAGCCAACGCTCCCAGGAGGCGATCCCGTCATTTGCCAGCAGCGCGACCCCCACCCACCCGGCGACCCGGAGCATTCCCGTGTCTGCCGGGGTGGATTCACTGGACGGGATTCCCTGCAGGTTGGAGACTGCGTAGCTCATGAGCACCGCCCCCAGGAAGAGCAGCAGCGCCCAGCGGACAGCCTTTGACCCATGGGGAACGGGCGTGGTTCGCCGAAGCTGTTCAAAAGCCCACCAGAACAGGGCGAGAAGCCCCCACAGGGTCGACGGCCGACCCAGGGAGCCCAGGGCGGTAATGGACAAGTAGGAGGGCAGCGCAACGCTGAGGATGAGGTACACGGTCAGGAAGGAAACGGCGTCGCCGATGGTGCCTGCCCGGTTGCCTGCAGCGCCGGCGTGAGCCGGCCGGGTGCCTATTCCTGACATGGCTACCGCCTTCCCCGGCGTGCGGCGGCAGCATCGACTGCCACCGCGGCGACGCAGGAGAGCGCGAACCCGTTGATGCCGAGGGCAACCAGTGCTTTTGCCTGCCCCAGGCGCGTGGCCCCGAAGGAGGTGATGATCAGTTCTTCCGGGGCCCGTTCAACGGTGATGAGGGATGCAGGGTCGGCGCCCGCCTCGATCTGGAGATCCCTGCTGACGGCACGAACCTCGGCAAGCACTTCTTCCATGCCTTCGCTGACCTGTTCCAGGGAAGGGCCCGCGACCTGCACGGACAAGACCGGCCGGCTGAAGGAGGACACCCACTGCCCGCCGGTGTCCAGGATGTTGATCGATGTGCCTTCACGGATGCCGGTGCCGAACAGTGAGGCGGTCGGCGAAGCGAGCTTGGCGGACGGGCTTCCGGCCAGGACCTTGCGTTCGACGATCGCGGTGAAATCGATGAGGGTCTGTGATTCGGTTTCCGTGAGGTGGCGGCTCTCCCCTGGCAGCCCGGGTGCCAGGAACACCAGGTCGGATTGGGCGGCATACACGGTTTGTGACTGGCTCAAGATCCAGAACGCCAGGACGCTGCACAGGATCCCGGCGAGCAGGACGTACCAGCGGCGGAGCAGGATCTCGATGAGGCGGGATGCGGTCACCGAACCGGGACATCTTTCTTTGGAGCAGGCTGCAACACGGTCCCCGGACGTTTGCCGCTGCGCGCCGGTGTTTCCCGCCCGGACCCGTTCCGAACTGCGGCGGCCGATGCCCGGCGTTCACGCCGTTGCAGCAAAAGCCCGTCCAGCAGGGCCGTGACCATAAAGGTCCCTGAAAGACCGATGAGCCCGGCCACACCAACTACCTGCAGCGTCTGCTTGATGTTGAGCGTCGCTTCGGTGTCGACAACCACGGACATCATGTCGATCCGCTGTTCCTGGGAGACGGCCAATTCATCCTGCATGTGCTCCAGCGTGGCCGGCAGCGTCTGCATTGCTTCCTCCAGCAGCTCCAGGGATTCGGCCTCCGTGTCCGCTGTGCTCTGGACCACGACGATGGATCCGCTCGTGGTCCGGTCAGCTTCCACGGTGTAGGTCGCGGACCCGAAGTCGTCCAGCACACGGTCACGCACGCTGGGCGAGTTGGCTTGCCGGACCAGGACGTCGAGCGCCTCACTCATCCCTCCCAGCAGCAGGTACGGGTTTCCGTCCTCGCCCACGTTGGCCGTCGGCGGCATGAGCACCATGCTGCCGCGAGCGTCGTAGGACGGCGGCACCAGGTAATTCGCTGCCGCGCACATCGCTCCTGTGACTGCCAGCCCGAAGAGGACCAGGTACCAGCGGCGGGCGAGCACCCGCAGGCTTTGTGGCATCGTCATGCTCTTCCCCTCGCCGCCGCGGCCTTCAAGGCACCGATGTGTTCCTTGACCCGGTCGATTCCGTCTTTGCCTGCCAGCTTCAGCAGGACGTTCCTGGCCGCGGTCCGCAGCCCGGAACGTACCGCGCGGCGTGGAGTTCCCAGCAGCAGTTCATACCTGCGCTCGGCGGCCGAAGGTCGTTCCGCGCCGCTGAGCAGCCCCGGGAACAGTCCCCGGTAGTTGTCCGGCGCGACCCGAACCCCATGAATCCGGTTGCTGACGTTTCCGCCGTGAACCACCTGAAGCCAGCCCGGAGGCCCCTGGACTTCCCGCACCGGCATCGTGCGCCCGAGCATCGTGTGCCAGTCACTCCAGCAGGTGACGGCGTCGGCCCATGGTTCCACCACGGAGCAGAAGGCGTTCGTCCGGTCGGTCCGGGCGAATAGGCGCCGGCCGCTGAGGATCAGTCCGCGCGGCAGGTACAGGGCGCTCCGGCCACCGCGCGCCTGGGCTGCTGCCTGCTGCAGGCGCTCCACGAAATCTGCCGCCAGGCCGTCGTCGTTGTCCAGGTTGGTCGTCATCACTTCTGCAGCCGGCCCGGCAGCGAGCGACCGGAGGTCCGCAAGCAACTGACCGTTTTCGACCGAGGCCCGGAAGACGGGGGTAAACGCCCCGCCAGCTGACCATTCCCGAATCCGGTCCTTGAGCCAGCCCGGGCTTTCCGGATCGAAGTAGATCACCCAGCGGAATGCTGTCTGTGTTTGCGCTGCCACTGAGGGCAGGCAATAGCGTTCGAAGAGCTCCGCCCGTTCCCGGAGCCACCCATCGCGGGCGCGGACCAGGGATTCGGGGCCGGGAGTGGGGAGGTTGAACCTGGTGATCAGGAAGTGGTCGCCGTCCCACACCGGTGCCGGAGCATCGACTGCAGCCAGGAGCTGCCGCGCACGCGCATCCCAGGAATGCGCCCGGGCCACGTCCTGCCGTTCGGCAATCTGGTCCCGGGCGGGTGCTTCTTCAAGGACTCTCGTCACGGCGGCTACGAATCCTTCGGTGGTGCCCTCAGTGAGGACATGCCCGGTGTTCAACCAGCGGGCGGCCGGCAGGTCTGTGGCAACCACCGGCAGGCCCGCCGAGAGGTAGTCGAGGGTCTTCAGCGGGAAACTGGCACGGTTGAAGGGCGTATCGGCATAGGGAGTGATGCCGGCCGAAGCCGTGCTGAGCCGGTCCGGGACAGCTGCAGCCGGGATCTCGGGTTCCCAGTTCACGTTGTCCCCAGCCAGGATCGTGTCCAGCCTGGCGCTGACCGCCGGGTCGCGTTCGGTGCGCGGACCAATGACCTTCAGCTCGATCCCAGCGCTGGCCAGCGCCTCCAGGATGGAGAAGTCCAGACGCTCATTGAGCTGGCCCAGCAGCACCGCTGCTTTGCGGCGGCGGCCGTCCGGCGGAGCTGCAAGCGGCACGCACCCGTTGGGCAGGTGGAGAACCGGCACCCCGGGCTGCAGCTGCTGCAACCGTTCTGCCAGGTCCGGGGTGACAGCCGCTATCAGGTCCGCATCGCTGAGGTTCCGGCGCATGCAGCGGTCGATACGGGCGGCGGAGAACCCCATCAGTGGGGCTCCCGCCACCCAGTCATCTGTCACGAAGAAAACCTTCACACCGGGTATGCCGCTGGGAAACCGTGCGAGGGGTCCGGCAACAATGACGGCTGCGGGTGTCCTTCCTGCCCGCAGCCGGGACTTCAGGGCACGCTGCAGCAGTTTTTCCGCCACAGGTTTGACCACCGGCCGTGATGCACCCGGAGGAACCGGCACGATGATCCGGGTGATCCGGTGTGCCGCCCTCTCCGTGAAAGGCAGCAGTCCCCTGGCCCGCCCGCCGAACACCGGCGCCGGCGGATCCACCCACGTGACGTCCCGGTACTCGGCCAGGGCGTTCGCCAGCTGCTTCTCGGTACCGGCGATCTCATTCCACGGCGTTCCCGCTATCCAGACCAGAGGACCTGTGGCACTCATGAAAGGCTCCTTTCCGCCTGCGGAGCCAGCCGGCCGCCCCGCGGGGGGTTCCCGGCTCTCCTGCGGCCCGTACTGCCCAGCAGTACGTCGCCCCGGAGCGGATCGTGGGCAAGGAGGACCAGGCCGCTTCCCGCGCTCAATTCGTCCAGCAGCTGGTATCCGGCTGCGGTGGTTGTGGCTCGGATAATGACCAAAGCGCAGCCGCTGAGGTACTCCTCGGCTCCCGCAGCCGCCGCCGGGTCCGCCACGTAGGCAAGTACCCGGGCCCCGTGGGCAGCCGTCGGTTCACCGCCGCTTCCCGGAATCGTGGTCACCCGCGGCAGTGAGGGATTCAGGCTGAGTCCACGGTGGAGTGCCCGCAGTCCGCGGTCCCGGCCCGGTTCACCGTAGAGGACAGCACCGTCGAGCCCCTCACGCCTCACCACGTCCGTGATGGTCCTGGAAAAATCGTCGGTCAGCAGCTTCTGCTTCAGCGGCGAAAGCCCCAGCCGGATCTGCTTGGCGGCTCCGGTGCGCAGCCACCAGCGGATCCGGCGGCTTGCCCGCTCCCGGGCGCGGCGTACATCGCGCCGGACGTGGGCTGCCGGCGGCAGGCCTCCGTCACCCCGGGCTGCCGATGATGCCCCGGCGGAGCTGCGGGCCGTGTGCGGGAGCTGGCCGCAGGCCTGGAGGTGATCGTTCAGTTCGCGGAGCCAGTCTTCGTCCGAACGGAATGGAAGAGGACAGATCGAGGCACGGGCCGGGCCTTCAGCCGTCCCCAGCTCCAGGCTCCGCCGGATGCGGTCCAGTTCGCGGTGCCTCAAGCCCGGGAAGCGCAGCGCGGCAGCCGCAGCCTGGTCCCGTTCCCCGGCGCACAGCAGCGCGCGGATGTGGGTCGCCCACAGGACCGGGTCCGGATCAGGGGCGGACCGGTCCGTGAACGTGTCCACGAGTGCCTGGGTGGTCCAGTCCCTGGCAGCCTGCGCGTTGCCGGTTGACAGTTCGCAGAACGCCAGCCCGAGGACGGCTTCCGGAATGAAGTAGTAATTCAGGCATTTGAGGAACTCCTGCCGGGCACCGTCCGCGTCCCGGCACTTCAGCCGTTCCCATCCTCCGGCCAGCAGGCTGCGGTCCCGCCCGCCTGCGCGGAAGGGGTCCGGGTGCCGGCCGCCGGCCGGTGCCAGGAAAAGATTTCCTGCCGGCCCGGCCTGCACAATCTGTTCCCCGGCACCGCGCTGTTCCTGCAGGTCGAGCCATTCCCTGATCTGGCTCCGATGGGCCTGGGTATGCCTGGAGTGCACCAGGTCATGGCCGGCAGCAACCACCGCTTCCAGCCGTTCCGGATCCGCCAGCAGGGCATCGAGCTTGTCCGGGATCTCCGCAGGCTCGCCGAGGACACAGTTTTCCATGTCCACGAATCCAAATGCGGCGAGCGCGGGGGTGTCCTCCGCCACCAGGCAGGAACCCGCGGCCGGGATTTCCAAGTGCTTGCGCACCAGGTCGCGGGACATGCTTCCGCACGCCGGCACGAAGACGCTGGCGCTGAGAAGCCGCGCGTACTGCTCGCCGTGCACCGTCCGGCCGCCGCCCTTCCCCCATCCGTAGTGAGGCATGGTCATGGTGGCAAAGCTGCGGGAAAGCACCCGCCCGACGGCGTTGCGCCACGGATAGTGCCGCTCCTGGCTGCCGGTAAAGAGAACCGGAATGTTCTTCTCAACGGGGTAGCGCCGGAAGGTGGCGGGGTCGACGGCGTTTGGCCAGACAAAGAGCCGGTCCGCGATCTCGGGCGTGTACTCGGCCATGGCTACCGAGGTGGTGAAGAACTCCTCCACTCCCCAGCGGTCCATGTCCGAGAGAAAGACAGCGCGGGCAAGATCGTAGGCATCTGAATGCAGGAAACCCAGCTTCGGGATGTCCGGGCGGCTGCCGGTGTTCCTGATGTTCCGCTCCCCGGCATAGACACCGGATTCGAAAATGCTCAGGGCCGGCTGGAAGGAATCACACTCGGCGGCGTAGTCGCAGTCGCGGTCAATGACCTTGACCTCGAAAAAGTGCTGCAGAATCTGGACATGTTCGTCCAGGTGCCGGTTCAGGAACGCAGGAAGTCCCGGCTTGGCCCAGCGGAAAAAGAGCAGCCGCGGCCGGTCCTGGAAGGTGCTGGTCATACGGTCTCCTTGTGTCGCCGCAACCGTGCCAGCAGCGGGAGTTCGATTCGGTCGTAGGCGGCCAGCAGGCTGCCTGTCCGGCCGCGGGTCATGGCGGGCAGGCTTCGGCGGAGCATTGGTGCGCTGAGCAGCACGTAAGCCGCGCAGCCGGAGAACCCGCCCAGCAGCAGCCGGGACAGGTCGCTGTTCCCGGCCGCGGCTCCGCCCAGCGAGACCAGGGCCGCGGCCGCGGCTGCTGCCGCGGGAGCGGCCGCAGCCCGGCCCAGGAGCCGGGCTGCCCCGGGAACCGTGCCGCGGACAGCGCGCAGGTAAAGGGGGATGACGGCGAGCGCGATGACGCCGACGTGGACCCACGCGGCACCGGGCAGTCCGAAGGGTCCGAGGCTCAGTCCTACGGCAGGGATCAGGACGATCAGCCACACGGCTTGGACGCCGAACACGGAGCCGGCACGTCCCTGCCCCACCAGCAGGTTGGAGAGAAGCAGGGACACCGCGAAGATCCCGCCGTAGAGCGCCAGGACCTGCAGTACCGGTGCGGCAGCAACCCAGGGCTGCCCGTACAGGACAGCCACCAGCTCCCCGGCCAGGGCGATGGTCAGCGCGGTAATCGGGAACGCTATCAGCGCTACCAGCCGGGAGGTCTTCGCCAGGAAACCGTGCAGCTCGGCTGACCCGGCCCTCATCGCGGAAAAGGCAGGCATCGCCACGGAGTTGATGGTGGACTGCATGACGGACGTGGACCAGGACGCCACCGTGAACGCAAGCGTGTAGATGCCCAGCTCCACTGGTCCCAGGAACGCCCCGATAATGGCGTAGTCGGCGTTCAGCAGGCTGTAGCCCAGCAGGTTGGCTCCGGCCAGCGGCAGCCCGAAGCGCAGCACCGGGCCTGCCTCGGCCCGGCGCAGGCGGGGCCAGTAGGTACGGTCCACACTGAGCGCCATGACGAGGCCGCTGACCAGCTGGCTGACCACGCGCGACCAGGCGAAGGCCATGGCGCCGTCGCCGTTCAGCGCCAGCAGTATCAGCACCAGGTTGGTTGGCACAAACGCCACGGCCGAAGCGAGGAAGACCTTGCCCTGGCGGAACTCACGGACCAGCAAGGCTCCGGGAACCGTGAAGACTCCGCCCAGGACGACGGCGATCGCCAGGACCCGGATGGGTCCGGCGGCTTCCGGAGCACCGAGCAGCGCGGCGAGCGGGTCTGCGGCCAGTGCCATGCCCCCTGCCAGCAGCAAGGAACTGGCCAGGGCCAGCAGGGCCACCGTGGAAGCTACCCTTTCCGGGTCCAGATCGCGGCGGGCGATGCAGGAGGAGAGACCCAGTTCCCCGAAACTGGAAACGATGGCATGCACCACCAGCGCCGCGGCGAAGACCCCGAAGTCATGGGGCGTCACCAGCCGAACCACGACCACCATTACGGCGATCCCGGCCAGCTTCATCATGAGCGCATTCGCCCCGCTCCACAGTGCACCGCGGGCAGCCCGCGCCCCGATGTGCTGGAGACCTGAGGAAGCGGCCGGGTCTGTCACCGCAGCGTCTCCGCAAGGGTGGCAGCCACGTACTCCTGCTGGCCCCGTTCCAGGTGCGGGTAGATGGGCAGCGAGATCAACCGTGCAGCGGCGTCTTCGCTGACCGGGAAGTCGCCGGGACCGTAACCGAGGTGCGCGTACGCGGCGGTCAGGTGGACAGGCACCGGGTAGTGGATGGCGGCAGCGATGCCGGCACCGGTGAGGGCTTCCAGCACCCGGTTCCGCTCGGCCGCGGGCACCCGGACCGCATAAATATGCCAGACATCCGTGTTGCCTTCGGCAGTGGACGGGAGAACCAGTCCAGCTATCCCGGAAAGCAGTTCGGCATAGTAGGAAGCAGCCTCCCGGCGGCGTTCATTCCAGGCTTCGAGCCTGGCCAGCTTGGCACTGAGGACTACCGCCTGCACGGCATCCAGGCGGGAGTTCATTCCGGGGACCTCATGCAGGTACTTCACCGTGCTGCCGTGGTCTGCCAGGAGACGGACCCGTCCGGCAATGTCAGTGCTGGAGGTCAGGACCGCTCCGGCGTCACCTGCTGCACCCAGGTTCTTGCCCGGATAGAAGCTGGTCCCGGCGGCGTCCCCGAGGGTACCGGCACGGCGGCCAAACCGTTCGGCGCCTTGGGCTTGGGCGGCGTCTTCAATGATGACCGAGCCGAAGCGGCGGGCCGTTGCTTCGAGCTGCTCAACCGGGGCTGTCTGGCCGAACAGGTGCACGGGCATCAGTGCCTGGGTGTTTGGACCTGCCGCCTGCTGCACGCTCTGCGGATCGATCAAAAGGTGCTGCGGGTCCACGTCGGCCAGCACCGGGCGGCCGCCCGTGCGGGACACGGCTTCGGCGGTGGCAATGAACGTGTTGGCCGGCAGGATGACTTCCGCGCCGGGTTCCACGCCGCAGGCCCGCAGGGCCAGTTCCAGGGCGTCGGTGCCGTTCCCGACGCCGATGCAATGCCGGCTTCCCAGCCACTGTGCGTACGATTCTTCGAATTCGGCGACGTAGGTGCCGCCGATGAAAGCGGTCCGGGCGAAGACGTCCTTCAGGCCGGCCTGGATTTCCTCGTCGACTTCTGCGTGCTGGGCGGCCAGGTCCACAAGCGGTACCCGCAGGTCAGGGGTGGTTTTCATTCCGGATGAGTCCTGTCGTCGTCGGGCAAGCCGGCCATCACTGGGGAAAGGGTGTTCACCGGAGGTTGCAGTTTCCTGGCCGGAACCCCGGCCCAGGTTTGCCCCGCGGGGAGGTCTTGCAGCACCACAGCACCCATGCCGACCACGGCACCGGCTCCGATGTGCACACCCTGCCGGACGGTTGCGCCCATTCCGACGTAGGCGCCGGTGCCGACTCGAACGCTGCCTCCCAGACAGATTCCCGCAGTCAGGGTCGCGTAGTCCTCGATGACGTCATCGTGCGTGAGCGTGCAGTTCGGCATCACCGCAACGTGCCTGCCCACGGACACACTGGCTGTCAGGACCGTTCCGGCCAGCAGGATGCTGCCCGTTCCCACAGTGCAGCTCTCGGGAAGGTGCACCGCGGGGTCCACGAAGGTGGCGAACCGTTCCTCTCCGATTCCGGCGCGGTCCAGTGCCTCGGCGATCTGCCTCCGGGCCGCCCCGGAGCCTGCGCCGATGAGGAACCGGCAGCGCGGATAGTTGACGGCGTCGTCGATTCCGCCCAGTACCGGTACCCCTTCGACCAGGGTTCCGTGCAGGGCCTGATTGTCATCCAGGAACCCGTAGACCCGGTAATCTCCGGTCAGCCGGAGCGAGGCCAGGACTTCACGGGCCAGTCCTCCTGCGGCCAGGATCAGCAGCGCCGGCATGTTCATGGCTGCCGGCCAATGCCTGCGACGGTCTCGATGACCCGTGCCTGCTCTGACTCTGTCATCTCGTGGAACAGCGGCAGGATCAAGGTGTTGGCGCTAAGCCGTTCGGTGACTTCAAGGGAAGCGGTGCCGGTATCGCGCTCCCGGTAAGCCGGTTCCAGGTGGGAGGCCATGATGCCGCGGCGGGCCGAGATGCCCTCTGCTGCCAGGGCTTGGAGCACCCCGTTGCGGTCCGTGCCGAACTCCGGCAGGACCTCGATCCAGTACGACTGGAAGTTCGACTCTCCCCACGGCGGATCGGTGACCGCTCGCAGTCCCTCGATTTCAGCGAATGCCTTGGCATAACCGGCAGCCAGTTCGCGTCGCCTTCTCACCACTTCGTCGAGCCGGTCCAGCTGGACCAGCCCCAACGCCGCCTGAAGGTCCGTCATGCGGTAGTTGTAACCAACTTCCGTGTAGGACTCGGCGGGTGCCAGGATGCTGGCGCTGCGTTCGGCAGCGGAGAGGCTCATCGCATGTTCGCGAAGGGCCCGGGCGCGAGCCGCCCATTCAGGGCGCGAGGTGGTGACCATGCCGCCCTCGCCGGTAGTGAGTATTTTCCGCGGGTGGAATGACCAGGCGGCGATTTCGGCTCCCGCCCCGGCCGGTGCACCGGCGTAACGGGTTCCGGCGGCGCAGGCAGCGTCTTCCAGGACCGTGATGCCCAGCGGATCGCACAGTGCCCGCAGCGGGACAAGGTCTACCGGCATACCGCCCTGGTCAACCGCGATGACCGCACGTGTTGCCGGGGTAAGCGCAGCCCCGACTGTTTCCGCCGTCAGGTTCCCGGTCACCGGGTCCACATCGGCAAACACCGGCCGGGCGCCCACGTAGGTGGGTGCGTTGGCCGTGGCGATGAATGAAAAGGAGGGCACGACGACGTCGGCTCCGGGTCCAATGTCCGCCGACACCAGGGCCAGGTGGAGCGCCGCCGTGCAGCTGGACGCAGCCACTGCATAGCCCGCCTCCATCCGCGCCGCAAACGCTGCCTCGAACTGTGCGGTGCGTGGTCCCTGCGCGATCCAGCCGGAGGAAATGACCTCGCTGACCGCGGCGATTTCCTCCGGGCCGAGCCACGGTTTCATGACGTTGATTCTGGTCATGCTCCTGCGCTCCCCCGTCCGGCCGCGATCTCCGAGCGCAGCGGAAGCCACCACTCCACAAGCTCAGCCAGGCCCTTGGCCAGGGGCACTTCCGCTGTGAAACCGAGCTCGGCCTGCGCAGCCGTTGTGTCAGCCAGCCGCCTGCTGACCCCGTTGACCTCACGTTCAGGGCCGAACTCGACGTCGAGGTCCGAATGCATGACCTCCAGCAGCTGCCGGGCCAGCTGCAGCAGACTGGTTTCCGTTCCGCTGGCAACGTTGTAGATCGCTCCGGGGACGCTCTGCTGCGCGGCAAGCACGTTGGCACGCGCGATGTCGGTGGTGTAGACGAAGTCCATCGTCTGCGATCCGCTGCCGAAAATCAGGGGCGGCTTCCCGTCTGCGATCCGTTCCATCCACCGCACCAGGACCTCGGTATAGACCCCGTGGACGTCCATGCGCGGCCCGTAGACGTTGAAGTACCGCAACCCCGTGTACCGAAGTCCGTACATGGCCTGGAAACTGCGCAGCATGCCTTCGTTGAACGCCTTGGCAGCCCCGTAGAACGTGTCGTTGCTGTGCAGGTGATGGGTCTCGGGGGTGGGAAACTGCTCGGCGAGCCCGTAGACGGAGGCGCTGGAGGCTGCCACGACCCTTCCCACGTTGTGCGCAGCGGCTGCTTCGAGCACGTTGAAGGTTCCATCGGCCAGCACTTCAAGGGCCAGCCGGGGGTCTTCGGCGCACTGGGTAATACGGATGGCAGCCTGGTGGAAAACCAGATCCGCTCCGGCCGTGAGGTCGTGGACCAGGTCACGGTTGCGGATGTCTCCTTCATAGAGGCTGACCCGCGGATCTTCCAGGGCATCGGCAAGGTTGGCGCGGCGGCCGCGGACCAGGTTGTCCAGAACGCGCACCTCTCCGGCGCCTGCCGCCAGGAGCTGGTCAACGATGGCGGAGCCAATGGTTCCGGCACCGCCGGTAACGAGCGCTGCCGCGCCCTGCAGTGATGGGGACTGTGTCATGAGGCGGATTCCAGTTCGCGAGTGGGGAGGAGCGGGACGGGGGTACCGGCTTTCTGGCTCTGGGTAGCGGCTTCGAGCACCGATAGGACGCGGACGCCGGCTGCACCGCTGGTGAGGGAAGGCCTTCCGGTCCGGATGCTGGCTGCGAATTCCGTGACCATCGCTGCCAGTGCTTCGTGTTCGGGCAGGGCCGGCGACCAGGTGTCGCCCAGCCGGTAGGAGACGATCGACGCTGAACGTTCGTCCTCTCCCGTGTCACGGCTCAGGTTTACGCCGCGGTCATAAATGCTCAGCCTCTGCTGGGGGTTGAGGTCGTCCCAGACCAGGGTGCGGCGGCTGCCTCCGATGACCAGCTGCCGGATCTTGGTAGGGCTGAGCCAGTTCACATGGATGTGGGCCATGGCGCCGGTCTCGAGTTCCAGGACCAGGTGTCCCACGCAGGCGGTACCGGCGCCCACCGGATCGGACCCGTGCGCGGAGACCCGAGTCGGCTGCAGGCCGCCGGGGAGGATGAAGTCCAGGATGGAGAGGTCATGCGGTGCAAGGTCCCAGAAGACATCGACGTCGGGCTGGATCAGGCCCAAATTGATGCGCACCGAATCGATGAAGAGGATTTCGCCGAGTTCACCGGCAGCCACGAGTTCCCGGATTTTCAGTACGGCCGGGGTATAGCAGTATGTATGATCCGCCATCAGGATCAGTCCGGCGTCCCGGGCCATCTGCACCATCTGTTCACCGAGGACCAGGGAATCCGCCAGGGGCTTCTCCACCAGGACATGTTTGCCCGCGGTGAGTGCGGCGGCAGCGATCGGGTGGTGGGTGCGGGCCGGCGTGGCGATGGCCACGGCGTCGAGCTCCGGGTCCTGGAGAAGTTCCTCAACCGAGGAAAGCACCGGCACTCCGCCCACTGAGGCTGCCAGGCGCCCGGCCCGCTCGGTGTCGAGATCGCAGATGGCTGTGAGGCGCCAGTCCGTGCTGCCGTGGAAGTTCCGTGCCAGGTTAGGCCCCCAGTAGCCGGCCCCGATGACTGCGACGTTCAGGGGGGTTTCGGGCAGGGCCGAAGCAAGGGCGGGTGATGGGTGCACTTTTGAGACCAACTGTTCTGTCCGCAGCCATGGGGGCTGAGCTTGATACTGCGGATTACCCTACGAACAGCGGGTCACGGGTCGGATGAGTACCGTATACCGGTCGTCACTGGTTTCTACCCGGACGGATTCCTTCCGTACCGAGTAGAGACAATCGGTGCGCTACTCCCCCATCAGCTCGGCGGTCAATTCGTCACGCTTGCTGATGCCCAGCTTCTCGAAGATCCGGTAGATATGTCCCTCGACGGTCCGGACGGACAAGTACAGCCGCTCCGCGACTTCAGCGTTGCGGTAACCCTTGACGACCAAGGCCGCAACGTCCTTCTCCCGACGGGTGAGGACCGGCGGTCCCGAGGTACTGCGGCGGGAGGCAGTCGTGCCGGTTCCCTTGCCGATGGTCCGCTGGACCCTCTGCACCTGGGTGCGGTCCCCACTGGTCTTTGCCAGCCTCAGTGCTTCCTGGAGCGCCAGCGGCCGCAGCCCCTCACTGTCGGCGTCGACGGGCTCCGAGGCGATATGCAGCAGGGCTGTAACATCCTGGTCCAGGACAGCCCTGGAGAAGACACTCATGGCACGTCCGCGTGGCCCTTGGACGTCTTCGCTCAACTTCAGGAGGCGGTTCATGTTCGTGGAATCGCCGAGATTCATGCTCAGCGCCCGCAGCTCGAATTCGGCCGCCACGAGTCCTTGCTCTTCGGCCTGCGCCGCCGCCTGGCGGAGATCCTCGAGAAAGGCGGGATCATTCGTCCGGGCGTATTCCGCGGCAAGGCGGTTGCCTGCCGCGATGACGCGCGTCGTCAGCGTCCCGCGGGGTGTCAGCTCTCCGGCGTCGGCCAGGAGTTCGTCTGCCCGTCCGGTATCGCCCTGCCGTGCGGAGATCTGCGCGGCAATCGCAAGGGCCAGGGGAAGGCTTCCCTCAGGATCGTGTGCCCGCAGGCCCTCAATGGCCGCCGCAAGCTTGGGCAGGGCCGCACGCAGGTCGCCCCGGCGCAGCTCCATTACGGCAAGGCACAGGTCCACAGAGCCCCCGATCCGGATGAAGCTCCGCGAGGAGGCGACAAGATCCTGGTGCACTGAGTTCTGCGCTTCCTCCCAGTAACCGGCCCAGAGCAGGGCTGAGAGATGGCGGTGCAGGACAAACTGGTAGTAGGCCAGGAAACGGTGGTCGTTTCGCAGCACGATCCCCAGTGCTTCACGGGTGAAGTTGACCGCCGTTTCCGCCCGCCCGGTACAGGTGTGGATGTCACCGAGCAGGGCCGAGGCAACCAATACCGCTTCCAGGTCGCCTGCTGCACGCGCCTCCGTCAGCAGGTCCGCCAGCTGGGCGGCGGTGGTGCGGTAACTCCCCCCTGCAACGTCGATGAGCGCCCCAAGCAGCGCTGCGCCACGCCGGGAGGACGCGACGTCGGACATCATTTCGGCGTTTGCCCGGCCGTCGGCGACCGCGCTGGCTTCGATGCGGTCGATGGCAGCCTCCCAGGCGCTGCGGGCGCCGTGGAGTTCCTCGGCGTTGGGCTCCCCGTGCTGTCTTAGCTGCACCTCCAGCAGGGTTCCCAGTTTGGCGGTCGTGAGGTCCGAGCAAGCATGGACCGTGCCGGCGACGAGCTCCCGGGCTGCTCCGTGATTACCGCTTTGGTAGTGTGCCCGGGCTATCTGGACACTGGCGGCCGGCAGCAGCTGGGGATCCTGGATCTCCCGGGCCGCGCGCAGGGCAAAGTTGCTGTCGAAGAAATTATTGGCCATGAAGGCTGCCCGGAGCAGCTGGTCGTCGGGAACCTTTGCGCCGCAGTCCAGGGACCAGGCAACGCTGCGCAGCAGCCCGTCCATGGAATCGGTGTGCTCCGGCAGGACCTCAAGCACTCGCTGCCGCAGACGCGCGCTGCGCGCCGCAGGAACCATGTGCCTCACCAGCTCCCCGTACAGCGGGTGCCTGGGACGCAGCAACCGGGGTCCTTCGTGTTCTACGCTGACCAGGTTCGAGGCCGTCAGGGAGTCCACGGACCGGTGCAGCCCCAACTGGAAAGCCACCCCGACGGGCACCGGTTCCGCCAGCGCAATAATCTCCATGGCTTCACGCTCTTCGTTCGAAAGCCCGGAGAGCTGGGCCTTGAGAAGGTCCCCGAGGCGGCCCTGGGGCGGGCGGACGTTTTCTCCCAGCAGCCACACGCCGTGGCGGGACACCAGGTTCCCGGTCCGCTGTGTTTCGGCGATCAAAGCCAGGACAAACATCGGATTTCCACCGCTTTTCCGGGCCAGCTCGGCACTCGTGGTGCTGAGGACCGGCCCGCCAAGGACCTGGCTGCACAGTTCGTGGACCTGGACGTCGGTGAGGGGCAGCAGGTGGTGCCGCGAAATCACTCCGCTCCAGACCAGTGCGGGTATCCCGGCCGGGATGTCCGTGATGCTCCGGGTAAGCAGCAGCATACGCACGGTGCCGGAGACCATGAGCTGTGAGAGGAGGTCGGCACTTGCCTCATCCAGTGCGTGGGCGTCATCCACCACCACCAGCGGCTGCACCCGCCCTTCGCGGTCTGCGGGCCGCAGGCGTTCAAGCAGGGCCCGCATCACGGCAAGTGGCGAATCCGTGTCATGGGCCGATAGGACCGGAAGCAGGGGTGCCAGCGCCCCGAAAGGGATTCCGGTCAAGGCCGAGCTGGCATGAACCCGGTGCACAGGCACTTCCCTGCCCAGCCTCGCAGCCACGACGTTGGCCAGTGCGCTCTTGCCCAGCCCTGCTTCAGCCACGATCAAAGCACCACGCAGCTCGGCCGAGCGCAGGCTGTCCAGGACTGCCCCGACTTCCTCGTCCCGGCCAACCAATTGCTGCGAAGTAAAACCTTGCATTATTCCCCCCACTTCACTCCCGGATCGTTCCTAGCCCAGAATCTCTCTCAACTCGGACCGCCCGGACACACGCAGCTTCTCGAAAAGCTTTCCCAGATGCCAGTCCACGGTACGGGCTGACAGATTCAGTTCACCGGCGATTTGGGTCCGTGTCTCGGTCCCTCTTGCCAGATGCACCAGCCGGGCCTCAAAATCGCTGAGTCCCTCCAGCATCCGTTCGAGACTATGTTCCCGGCGGAGTCTGCGATAGGCGTTATTTTCAACGCCTGCGGCACTGCGAAGCACGCCGGGCGCCGGTGCGGCGCCTTCCTGCCTGCGTACCAGTTGGGCTGCCAGGTAAGCCAGGCGGTGATTGCCGAGTGCTGCCGCACCCTGTGCTGCCTCAAGCAGCAACCGTGGATCCCCGTCGGCGACGCCCCGGCCGTACGCTTTCAGTGCTTCGGCCCACCGCCCGGTTGCCGCGGCAGCAACCCGGGCCAGCACGGCGGCCGCCCGCCGGTCTCCCTGCGACACGGCCGCTTCAAGGCAGGCCAGCGCAAAGGAGGTGTTTCCCCGCTGGTTCGCCTCTTCAGCCATCTGGGCGAGCCGTGAGGCCGCCCCGCCTTCCTGGGCCAGGATCCGGAAGTAGTCACTGATCTTTTCGACATGCCAGGACGGCTTGTGCCTGAAACGGGGTGCCAGGTCCAGGTATGCGGCCGCCTGCACGGCGTCCCCGCGTTGGGCATACACGTAGGAGACCAGTGCAGCTGCGAGGGGAAGCAGGTCTGCAGGGTCGCGGAACCTTAGCTGGCACAGTCCCGGCACCAGCACATCCAGTGCTGCGTCGGTTTCGCCGGCGACAGCGTGGATGAACCCCTTGGCCAGTTCACCGGCAGTTCCCCGGTAAGACTCGTGGATTCCGTCACTCAGCGCTTCAACGAGGCCTGAGGCTCGGTCCAGTTCTCCCGCCGAGTAGAAGGCATAGAAGACGCGGGTCACCAGAATGCTCTGGTCAGCAGCCTCCATCGGAGCCTGCAGCAGTTCCCATGACTGTTCGATCAGCTCCACGGACTCCTCCGCCCGTCCGCTCATGGCGAGTGATTCTGCGGCCATGGCAGTCGCCAGTGCCTTGAACCTCTCGGGAGTATCCCGGCTGTTACGGAGGCCCAGCAGGGGCTCGACGGCGGCGTGATAGTCGCCGTCGGACATCCACACCTCCGCCTGCACAAGGGTGAGGGCTGCCTCCCTCTCGGCAGGATAGCCGGTTCCCGGCGGTGGACGCAGCCCGTCCAGGACCTCCTGGGCGTTGCCTTCTTTTGGCAGGCTGTGCAGCAGGACAGCCTTGATCAGCATCAGCTCGGTCCATTGTTCCGGCCGGGTGGCCCGAAAGCCCCCTTCGGCTTGCCTGAGGATGCTCAAAGCACGCCGGTTCTCGCCGAGGGCATACAGGGCACGGATTTCCTCTATCAGCAGGTCCTGGTGTGGTCCGTCTCCGCTAACGGACCGGACGTAGAGCAGTGCGGCAGAAGGCCTGCCCATGCCGTTCGCCAGTCTGGCAGCATGCAGCACGATGTCCGGGTGCGGCCTGCCCTCGCAGGCCAGCGCCCATGAGACATAGGCGGTGACGGCAGCAGGGTCCAGTTCCACCTCGCCTTCGATATGGGGGGTTACCTGCTGCCACAGCTGGTGGCTGCGTCCCAGCGGCACGTTTTCGGAGACAACCGTGGCCATCAGCGGGTCGATCAACCGCATCATCGGAGTCCTGCCCGTGGTTAGTTCAACCAATCCGGAGTCCTGCAGTGAGTCCAGGGTTTCGGGCGCTGACAGCTCCAGCATGAGCGACACCGGCAAACTCCTGGTGAAGGCCAGTATTTCCACTGCCCTGCGCTCCTCCGGCAGGAGCCTGGCCACCTCAGCGGAGAAGAGCTCGGCGATGGAACCGGTGTGCACATAGGAGCGGGCCATGACCCAGACGCCGTCTGAAAGAACCAGCCGCTTCGCCTTCACCTGGTCTTTCGTCATCAGGATGGTGTGGTGCGGATTGCCCCGGGTCTGGACCCACATCTCTGTCCCGGCGGGCTCTGACACGGGATGGCCCAGCACGTGTTGCATGAGGGCCCGGACGCCGCTTGGCGGCAGGGGCTCAAGGTCTGTCCTCTGCAGGTAGCCGTGGGACCAGAGTTCAAGGATTTCCGGCTCGGCGTGGAGGATGTCCCTGGCGGTGGCCAGGATGGTTGCGTTTCCGCCCCGCGCCAGCTGGGAAAGAACAACGGCTGAAGGGGCGTCGAGTTGGTCTGCGTCATCAACAACTACCAGGAGGGGTGCTTCGCCGGCTTGCCGCTGCAGAAAACGCTGCACTTCCTGCAGCACCTGGACAGGACGCAGCTGGCTGGCCTCCGGAAGCCTGCTCAGCAGCCAGGCCATGGCACCGTAAGGGGTTTTGCGCGAAACCTGTGTCGCGTGCAGCTTGAGGACGTAGAAGCCTGACGCACTGTCGGCAAGGGCCTCTGCCAATGCCGTCTTTCCGCTTCCGGCCGGGCCGACGATCAAGATGCCCCGGAGACCGTCACGTTCTGACTTGAGCTTGTGGAGAATGGAATCCCGGCCAACAAGGGGGACGTCTGTCCTGCCGGATGTCATGCCGCGCCAGCCAATTCGCGCGGCACTTCTCGCCGTTCCATGTGTCTCCCCACAATGCCCCATATATCGATGTGTGAAGCGCAGCCAGCAGCGCGAGTCACTGGAGTCACAGTACGCTCCATCTACCCCCATAGGAAGGTATTGACGGAGTGTGCGCACGTGTGTCTCGAACGGGCAGAGTCATGCCCCCAGACAGCCAAGGGGACGAGGGGAATGAAAAGGGACCGGCGCCGGGATGGGGGTGGCCCAGTCTCGGAGGCCTCCCGACGCCGGCCCCGCTCAGGAGCCCGAAGGCTAGGGCCAGTCTAGGCCCGGCCCATGGGGCAAACAATGCCCCCATGGGGGGCTGGGAGCACTGGTTAATTACCCGAAAATTGCCCAGGTCCTACTCGTATGGCCTGACCTGCGGCTATACCGAAAACTCAGTTCAGGAGCCGGTATGGAACTTCTGCTGAGCGGCTGTGAGCCCCTCGGAAAGGAGGAGTTCAACGGCGTCCGCACCGTCGGAAACCAGGAAGGGAAGCTCTTTGGACTCAACGCTGCCGAAGTCCTTCAGGACATAATCGGCCGTTTCCATCCGTCCGGGAGGGCGTCCCACGCCAATGCGTACACGGAGGTAGTCCTTGGTGCCCAGTGCCTTGGAAATGTCACGGAGTCCGTTGTGCCCGCCTTCTCCCCCACCAAGCTTCAGCTTGACGGTGTTGAAGGGGATGTCGATTTCGTCGTGGACCGCCACGACGTGGTCGGACTCAATCCCGTAGAAACGGGCCAGGGCAGAGACCGGTCCGCCCGAAAGGTTCATGTACGTCAGGGGTTTGGCCAGGACGACCCGGGGGCCGCCGATGCCAATGCGGCCCTCCAGGACCTGGGCGCGCGCCTTGTGGGACTTGAACGTGCCGCCTATCCGGGACGCAAGTTCGTCGAGGACCATCTGGCCGACATTGTGCCGGTTACGGCTGTAGCCGGGCCCGGGGTTCCCGAGCCCGGCTACAAGCCAGGTGCTGCTGTTCAAAGAGGACTATGCCTCTTCGGCGGGAGCAGCCGGAGCTTCAGCTGCTTCAGTCTCGCTGGTTTCGCCGAGGTCCTGGACAGCGGACTCGGAGATGTTGATGACCATGGTCTCGGGATCGAGGAGGAGCTCGACGCCGGCCGGCAGCTCCAGGTCCGAAGCGTGGATGTGCTCTCCGGCCTTGCGGCCTTCGATGCTCACGGTGATGGTTTCCGGCAGGTTGGTGGCGTCAGCCGAAACCAGGACGGTGTTGGCTTCCTGGTTGAACACGTAGGCGCCCGGTGCCAGTTCGCCCTCAACATGGACGTTGACCTCAACCTCAACCTTTTCGCCCTTGCGGACGGTCAGGAGGTCGATGTGCTCGATGATCTGCTTGATCGGGTCGCGCTGGATGTCCTTGGCGAGTGCCAGGTGAGCTTCGCCGTCGACGTCGATGTCCAGCAGGGCGTTCGGGGTGCGGACGGCCAGCGTGGTGGCCTTGGCCGGCAGCAGGATGTGCAGGACGTCGGCGCCGTGGCCGTAGATGACTGCGGGGATCTTGCCGGCGACGCGGGCCTTGCGGGCTGCGCCCTTGCCAAACTCGGTGCGGGTGGTTGCTGCGAGCTTCTGCTCAGACATTGCTAACTCCTGTTGTGGTTCTTCCGGGATTTCAGTTGCCTATCCGGCGCCGGTATCGGAACGAACCAGCTGCATCGGCCGCTCCCTTATACAGGAGCGGGTGCAGATGAGAAGTTGCCAGCCACCGTCGATAACGGAGGTCCTCCGGGAAATTCCGGGGCCTCCCTCGCCTAGGCATCGAAGACAATGCTACCAGCTTCCCGCCGTCGGGCTTTCCACTCCCCCAGCGCCCTCCGAAGTCCTTACCAACCATCGAGAGGCCAGTCACGGCTGGTTTGAGGGCTCAAACCGGCCGTAACTGGCCTCTCGGTGAAAGGACTCCGGAAAGGCTAGGCCTTGCCGTCGAAGAGGCTCGTCACCGAGCCGTCTTCGAAGACCTCACGGATGGCGCGGGCGATCAGCGGTGCGATCGAGAGCACGGTGAGCTGCTCGAAGCGCTTGTTCGCCGGGATCGGCAGGGTGTTCGTCACCACGACCTCGCGGGCGCCGGATTCCGCCAGGGTGCGGGCGGCCGGGTCGGAGAACACAGCGTGGGTGGCCGCGATGATGACGTCCTTGGCCCCGGCTTCCTTCAGCACGCGCACGGCGCCGGCAATCGTTCCGCCGGTGTCGATCATGTCGTCGATGAGGACGCAGGTGCGTCCTTCGATCTGGCCCACAACCTGCTTGGACACAGCCTGGTTCGGAACGGTGAGGTCGCGGCTCTTGTGCACGAACGCCAGGGGCGCACCGCCCAGGCGTTCAGCCCACTGCTCGGCGACGCGGACGCGGCCGGTATCGGGGGAAACCACGGTCACGTTGGAGACATCCACGCGGGTGCGGATGTAGTCCGCCAGCAGCGGGATGGCCATCAGGTGGTCCACCGGACCGTCGAAGAAGCCCTGGATCTGCGAGGTGTGCAGGTCAACGCTCATGACGCGGCTGGCGCCGGCAGTCTTGTACAGGTCTGCCACCAGGCGGGCGGAGATCGGCTCGCGGCCGCGGCCCTTCTTGTCCTGGCGTGCGTACGGGTAGAACGGGGAAACGACGGTGATGCGCTGGGCCGAGGCACGCTTGAGCGCGTCGATCATGATCAGCTGTTCCATCAGCCAGTTGTTCAGCGGGGCCGGGTGGGCCTGGATGACGAAGACGTCCTTGCCGCGCACGCTCTCGCCCGGGCGGACGTAGATCTCGCCGTTGGCGAAGTCATAGGCAGCGAGCGGCAGCAGCTCCGTGTCGAGACACTTGGCCACTTCCTCCGCCAGCTCAGGGTGTGCCCGTCCTGTGGCCAGGACAAGCCTTTTTTCACCTTGTGCCGTGATTACGCTGCTCATGACTGTTCGCTTTCTCGCGTGGGGATATCAGTACCGGAGAGGGAAGTCTGTGTCTGGGCGCGCTCGGCGGCCTGCGCTGCAGCGGAGCCGGGGCGGTTGGCCGGCACCCAGTTCTCGAGGTTGCGCTGGGGAGCCACGTTGATGGCCAGCGAGCCCGCCGGAACATCCTTGCGGATCACCGTTCCAGCTCCACTGTACGCCCCGTCCCCCACTGTGACGGGCGCTACGTACATGTTGTCGCTGCCCATCCGCACGTGGGATCCGACCGTGGTGTGGTGCTTCTTTTCGCCGTCGTAATTGACGAAGACGGAGGCTGCACCGATGTTCGAGTGCTCACCGATGGTGGCATCCCCCACATAGGAAAGGTGCGGAACCTTGGAACCGGTACCGATCACCGCGTTCTTGGTTTCCACGAACGTGCCGATCTTGCCCCGATCCCCCAGCCGGGTTCCCGGGCGCAGGTAGGCGAAGGGTCCGACGTCGGAGCCTGCCCCAATCACGGCATCGGAGCCGTGGGTGCGGATGACCTTTGCGCCTTCGCCGATGCTCACGTCGGTGAGGGTCGTGTCCGGGCCGACGACGGCGTCGCGCGCCACCGCAGTGGTGCCGTGCAGCTGGGTGCCGGGCAGGATCGTCACGTCCTCGTCCAGGGTGACGGTGGAATCGATCCAGGTAGTGGCCGGGTCCACGACGGTCACGCCGGCGCGCATCCAGCGCTCCAGGTTCCGCCGGTTGTGCTCGGCGTTCAGTGCTGCGAGCTGCACGCGGTCGTTCGCGCCCTCGACCTGCCACTGGTCCGTGGTGACAACCGCGGCAACCCGCCCGCCCGCTGCCCGGGCGATGGCCAGGACGTCGGTCAGGTACATCTCGCCCTGGGCGTTGTCCGTGCTGACCTGGCCCAGCGCCGAGCGCAGCACGGCGGCGTCGAAGGCGTAGATCCCGGAGTTGATTTCGTTCACGGCCAGCTGCTCGGCAGTAGCGTCCTTCTGCTCCACGATCCCGGTGACGGTTCCGTCGTCGGCCCGCAGGACCCGGCCGTAGCCGGTGGGGTCCTCAACGCGGGCCGTGAGGACGGTGACGGCGTTCGAATCGACATTGTGGACTGCCACGAGTTCGCGCAGGGTGTCCGCTTCCAGCAGCGGCACGTCGCCGTAAGTGACCACGACGGTCCCTTCGAGCGGGGTGAGGGCGTCGATGGCTTCGACGGCGGCCTGGACTGCCCGGCCGGTTCCCGGGACGTCGTCCTGGTCAACGATCAGGGCTCCGGGCTGCTGCGTGCCAATGTGGTCTGCGACCCGGTCGCGTTCATGGCGTACGACCACGGCGAGGGTGCGCGGGTGAAGCGCCTGGGCGGCGTTCAGTGCGTGGCCGACCATGGAGACGCCGCCAACGGGATGCAGGATCTTCGGGAGGCGTGACTTCATCCGGGTGCCCGCCCCGGCTGCCAGGACGATTACGGCGGCCGGACCGGCCGGGGCCTTCGTTCCGGTACTTTGCGGTTCCTGCATGCTCACGAAAAAGCGCTCCTACACGTTGTCCGGAAGGGGGCTGGGGCAATGCTCCCTGCCCCCGGTTGAGGCTGCCGCCTTTGCGTTCCGCCCATAGGATTCGAACCTATACTCCACGGCTCCAAAGGCCGGGGTGCTGCCGTTACACCAGGGCGGAAAGTGTGCAGCGCCGGCTGCACACAAGAGTCCAGTTTGCCACGTCTTCGGGCCCGTCCGCGACTTGGGGCAGGTCCGGCTGCCGGGGGCCCCGGTGCGGCAATGCGTAGACTGGGACAGTGGCGAGAATAACAGCGGCGCGCTCCAGGCCCCGCATGACCGGTATCCAGCGCAGGGCCCAGCTGATCGGCGTCGCCCGTTCACTCTTCGCGCTGCGCGGACTCGAAGGTGCCACGATCGAGGACATCGCCGCTGGTGCCGGAGTCTCCAAACCCGTGGTCTATGAACACTTCGGTTCCAAGGAAGCGCTCTACACGGAGGTTGTCGACACCGAATTCCACCGGCTCCTGACTGCCATCACCGAGGCGCTGGGCGCTGACGCCGGTCCACGCGTCCTGCTGGAGCGGGCCGCCTACGCGCTGCTGGACTACATCGAAAACCACACGGACGGTTTCCGCATCCTGGTCCGCGATGCTCCTCCGTCCCAGCCCGAAGGCACCTTCTCCACTCTGCTGTCCCGCATCGCCGCAGACGTGGAGCACATTCTTTCCAAGGAATTCGGCAGCCGCGGCCTCAGCGCCGAAGTCGGCGGGATGTACGCCCAGATGCTCGTGGGCATGGTCGCGATGACCGGGCAGTGGTGGCTGGACGCGCGCTCTCCCGACAAGGCGACCGTGGCGGCGCACCTGGTGAACCTGTCCTGGAACGGGCTCACCGGGCTGCAGAAGGAACCCGCACTGGGCTGCATTCCCGGAGCCGGAGCGCCTGTGGTCCTGACCCTTTCGGCAGTCCTGCTGCGGGACGGCGACGGGCGCATCCTGCTGGTCCGCAAACGCGGCACCCGCCGCTTCATGCAGCCCGGCGGCAAGCTTGAACCGGGTGAGGATTTCCGTGCCGCCGCTGCGCGCGAGGTCAACGAGGAACTGGGGCTCGACGTTGTGCCGGAGGATTTGTCCGACATTGGCCGCTGGTACGGGCCGGCGGCCAATGAGGCCAACACGTTCATCGATGCGGGCCTCTTTGGGCTGAACGTTCCGGGTCCGTTTGGCAGCGGTGCTGCCAAGGCACCCCAGGCAGCTGCGGAAATTGAGGAAACCCTCTGGCTAACCCCGGCGGAGGCCTTCGCCCGTAACGACATTTCGCCGCTGTTGCGCGATCACGTACTGCCCCAGCTGCTGGCCCAGGAAAACCCGGCCTCCGGCGTCGACGCTTAGCCCTGCGGCTTTCCCCGTCACCGAGATAACAGAAACTGCCCGTTTCAGCGCTGATACGGGCAGTTTCTGTCATCTCGATGGGGCTACTCCAGGATCTCCGAAGCCTCGAGCCACTCCATTTCCAGCTCCTCCTGCTCGGCAGCAACGGCCTTGAGCTTGGCGTTCAGGTCCGCCAGCCGTTCGAAATCGGGGTTGCCGCCGGCAGTTTCGGCATTCATCTGCTCATGGACCTTGTCGGCCTGCGCCGCCAGCTTGGTCAGCTGCCGCTCAATCCGGGTGAGGTCCTTGCGCGCCGTGCGTTTGTCCGCCTCGGAGTACCGGCTGGCTGCCACGGCCGTGGCCGTTGCGCTTCCGTGGGCAGCATCCGGACGGGAGGCACCCGCCTGCGCCGCGCGGTTGGCCTGCGAGGCCGCTCCGCCTCCCGCTCCGGACGCCAGCGCCGCCTCGCGCAGCTGAAGGTACTGGTCGACGCCGCCGGGCAGGTCCCGGAGCTTGCCGTCACCGAGCAGCGCCATCTGGGTGTCCGTGACGCGTTCAAGCAGGTACCGGTCGTGGGAGACCACCACCAGGGTTCCGGGCCAGCCGTCCAGCACGTCTTCCACGGCGGCGAGAGTATCGGTATCCAAGTCATTGGTCGGCTCATCCAGCATGAGCACGTTCGGCTCCCCGACCAGCAGGCGCAGCAGCTGCAACCGCCGGCGTTCTCCGCCGGAAAGCTCGCGGACCGGTGTCCACTGGCGCTGGGAGCTGAAGCCCAGCTGTTCCACCAGCTGACCGGCGGACAATTCGCGTCCGCCGACGTTGAAGACCCGCTTTTCCTTCTCGATGACCTCAATAACGCGCAGGTCGGCGACGTCGTCCAGCTCCCGCACCTCCTGGGTGAGGACAGCCGTCTGCACGGTCTTGCCGCGCTTGAGCCGGCCGGACGTGGGTTCCACCGTGCCGTTCAGCAGGCGCAGCAGGGTGGTTTTGCCGGCGCCGTTCACGCCCACGATTCCCAGCCGCTGGCCCGGAGCCAGCCGCAGGGTGATGTTGCGGAAGAGCTCGGTGTCCCCCAGCGTCAGTGAGACGGACTCAAGGTCCAGCACGTCCTTGCCCAGCCGCGCCGTGGCCATCTTGTTCAGCGAAAGGGTGTCCCGCGGCTCGGGAACATCGGCGATCAGGGTGTTGGCGGCTTCGATCCGGAACTTCGGCTTGGAGGTCCGGGCCGGTGCGCCGCGGCGCAGCCAGGCCAGTTCCTTCTTGATCAGCTGCTGCCGCTTGCCCTCCACGACGGCCGCCGTGCGGTCGCGTTCGGCACGGGCCAGCACATACGCGGCATAACCGCCGTCGAAGGGATCGACAACGGCGTCGTGCACTTCCCAGGTCCGGGTGCAGACTTCGTCAAGGAACCAGCGGTCGTGGGTGACCACCAGCAGTGCGCCGTCGGTGGAGCGCCAGCGCTGCTTCAGGTGCCGGGCCAGCCAGGCCACGCCTTCGACGTCGAGGTGGTTGGTGGGCTCATCCAGCATGACGACGTCGTCGTCCCCCATCAGCAGCTTGGCCAAGGCTACGCGCCGCTTCTGCCCGCCGGACAGCGAGGAGACCTTGGCGTTCCAGTCCACTTCCTGGACCAGGCCGCTCATGACGTCCCGGATCCTTGGATTGGAAGCCCATTCGTGGTCCGCCGCATCACCGACGATCGCTCGTCCAACGGTGAGTTCGCCGTCGAGTACATCGGATTGGTCCAGGTAACCCACGGTGACGTCGCGGCGGCGGGTGACCCGGCCGCTGTCGGGGGTCTGCCGCTCTGCGAGGAGGCGCATCAAGGTCGACTTGCCGTCGCCGTTGCGTCCCACCATGCCGATCCGGTCGCCCTGGTCCAGTCCCAGCGAGACGCCGTCCAGGATGGTGCGGGTGCCAAAGGCGATGCTGAGGTTTTCAGCGCCAAGCAGGTGTGCCAATCGGAACTACTTTCGTCGGTGGTTCAGGTGATGTCAGCCGGTGCGGTGACTTCCGCAGCGCGGGCCGGGCCGTGCACGGCAAGGGCGTTGTGCCCCTCGGCACGCAGGGCCGATTCGAGGGCTGCCGCTGCCGTCGCATCCGGGGCCAGGAAAGCAAGGGTGGGCCCGGATCCGGAGACGATCCCGGCGAGTGCCCCCAGTTCCCGTCCCCGGTCCAGGACAGGTGCAAGCTGCGGCGCCAGTGAGAGTGCGGCTGCCTGCAGGTCGTTATGCATAACGCCAGCCAGTTCGGGAGCGTTCCCGGACCGGACTGCTTCCAGGACCCGGGGATCGGCTGCAGCTGGTTCGGCAATGTCCCTGCCCGCACGAAGCTCATCCAGGCGCCGGTACACCGCCGGTGTGGACAGCCCGATCGTGGAGGCCACCAACACCCAATGCAGCGACGCTTGCGCGTCCAGCGGGGTCAGCTGGTCTCCAACCCCCAGCCCGACGGCGGCTCCCCCGGCCAGGGCGAACGGTACGTCCGCGCCGAGACCGGAGGCAATCGAGGCCAGCTCGGTGGTTGAGAGGCCAGTCCCCCACAAGGAGTTGCACGCGAGGAGGGCGGCTGCCGCGTCCGCGGACCCGCCTCCCATGCCGCCGGCAACGGGAACCCGCTTGGTGATCAGCAAATCCACGGCCGGGTCCCGGCGGCCGGTCCGGTGTGCCAGCTCCGCCGCCGCACGGGCCACAAGGTTATCCGGTCCCAGCGGGATGCCGTCCACGGGGATCCGCAGCGGTCCGCCGCCTTCGACTGCGACAGTGATTCCGGACTGCGCCGCAGTGGCCCTGACGTCCTCCAGGAGGCTCACTGCCAGGTAGACGCTGGCTACGGCGTGGTAGCCGTCTTCGCGGAGCGGCCCCACCTGCAGGGAAACGTTGATCTTTCCGGGCGCGCTGACGCTCGCCGTGTGGATGCCCGGGCTGCTCATGCTGCGTGCCGCGCCTCCGCGATCCGGGTGTAAGCGTGGATATCCAGCACCTCACCGCGGGCGCTGGGGTCGACGCCGGCGGCCCGAAGGGCATGCTCCGCCTCGGCCGGGCTCCCGGCCCAGCCGGCAAGGGCGGCGCGCAGGGTCTTCCGGCGCTGGGCAAAGGCTGCATCAATGACGGCGAACACTTCTTCCCTGCTCGCGGTCGTGTCCGGCGGCGTGTGCCGCTCGAACCCGACCAGGCCGGAGGCAATCTTCGGTGCAGGCCAGAAGACGTTCATCCCGATCACGCCCGCCTTGCGCATGGTCCCGTACCAGGCTGCTTTGACCGAGGGCACGCCGTACGTCTTGGAGCCCGGCTTGGCGGCCAGCCTGTCGGCCACTTCGTCCTGCACCATGACCAGGCCGTGGCGCAGGGTTGGAAAGTTCTCCAGGAGGTGCAGCACCACGGGAACGGCAACGTTGTAGGGAAGGTTCGCAACCAGTGCAGTGGGCTGTGCGGGCAGTTCCGTCACCCGCATGGCATCGGCCAGGACTACATGCAGGTTCTGCGCTTCGGCCGGACGCCAGGTGCGGACGGTCTCGGGGAGCCGTCCCGCCAGGACCGGATCAATCTCGACAGCGACCACCTCGCGTGCCGCATCCAGCAGGCCCAGGGTCAGGGATCCCAGTCCGGGTCCGACCTCCAGGACGGTTTCCTCCGGGTCCAGCGAGGCCGCCGCAACAATCCTGCGGATAGTGTTCCCGTCGATGACGAAGTTCTGTCCGAGGGTTTTTGTGGGCCGGACATCGAGTTCCTCGGCCAGCGCCCGGATATCGGTGGCGCCGAGGAGCGGCCTGGGCCGGGAAGCGGGCGTCGAAACGGAATCAGTCACTGCCTAATACTAGCGCCAGAGCCCTGCTTCTCCGGTTTCCAGGGACCTTTCGCCTAGTCGGGCCAGTCACCAACCCGCGTCCTCGAGCACTGCACCGGATGCATCGGGTACGTGTTCATGCGATTCCTCCTCGGTTGTCCCTTTTGCTCTCCCGCGGCTTAACACCCGCCGGTAGCATTCGAGCCTTGGCGGACTTAAGTCTGCCGCACCGAGGCGAACGGCGGATATGGCGATGGGCAAAACCTTTGGCGAAAAGCTTCGGACCGCACGGCGGGGACGCTTCCTCAGCCGTGCCGAACTGGCTGCGCCGATGCTGCGTGAGAGAGACGTTTCCCTGCTGGAGGCGGGACGCCGCGAACCTGGACCGGGCGCTATCCAACACTTTGTGCAGCAGCTTTCAACAGCCCCGGGCACCCTCCGGCGGCCGGGCGGAACAGCCAGTCCGCTCTACCTCTCACTGAGCGCCTCCCAGGCGTGGGACGAACGGAGCTACCGCCAGTGCCTGGATCAGGCATTGGCCGGAGCAACCGCCGCATTGGCTGAGCAGGACCTGAACGAATGGTGGGACTTGTCCTTCCTCGCCGCACGCTCCCAGCTCAAGTTGGAGAACTATGCCGGATGCATCGAGCAGGCGCAGCTGCTGGCACGGCATCCCCTGGCCCTGCGGCGGGACGCCCTTCGCGCCCGTGCCCGGGCGCTGCTGGCGACGGCGTATCAGGGATCGGGCAACCTGGTCCAGGCGGTCAGCCACGCGAAGGCGGCAGTCGCGGCTGCTGAGGCGGCCCCTGCCAAGGGCGGCGTGGTCCTCGTGGAGGCGTACCAGTGCCTGGCGGCTGCCCTGACCGAAAGCGGGCGGGTGGCGGAAGCCTGGGAGATCTGCCGTGTCCTCCTGCTCCCGCTGCTCGACACCGTGCCTGATCCCACAGCAGCAGGAAAGGGTTTCTGGACCGTCGGAAACGTGGCTTTCCGGCGCGGTGACAGCACAGGCGGCCAGGCGTTCCACCAGCGGGCCGCCTCACTGCTCAGCCCCCGGCAGGACCTTGGGCTCTGGGCGTCCTTCAACAAGGCCTCCGCCAGCATGCGGCTCTCCTCGGGCCTGCACGACGACATGACTCTGGACTGTATGCAAAGGGCCCAGGCAGCTCTCGCCGTCGTCGGTGAATCCTCGTCCGACACGCTGGACCTGCTTCACTCACGCGGCCGCTGGCAGCATCTGCGGGGGAACAATGTCGAAGCGGTCATCCTGCTGTCCCAGGCGTACGCCGAGCGGGAGCGGCTGGCTCCGCAGACAGCAGCAGAGGTTGCCCTTCAACTGGGCATCAGCCTGGCATCACTCGGCGAGAGCCGGCAGGCAGCTGAACGCCTGCAGGAGAGCGTTGCCCTGTTCCTCAGGGCCGGTGCAACGGACCGGTCCGGGCACGCAAAAGCCCTGGCAGAGTCCCTCGTCCAGGACTGCCAGGGCTGATGCGAATGGAGGGCCGGGTCCGGCCGGGCCTAGAGGAGTCCGAGCTTCCGCGCGCAGGAGGGCCAGTGGCCCCAGCCGCCGTTAGCGCGGAGATTCTCCGCGACGGCGATCTGCTGCTCGGGCGTCGCCCCGCTGGCTACGGGGGCGTAGGCGCCGCCTCCGGCACCAAGCCAGCTCTGGGTGCTGAACTGGAGTCCGCCGTAATAGCCGTTGCCGCTGTTGATGTGCCAGTTTCCGCCGGACTCGCACTGGGCCAGCGCGGCCCAGGTGCCTCCGGCGGGCGCGGTGCCTCCGGCCGGAGCAGCCGGTGCGGGACGCTTCTTGGTCCCGACAGCTACGGTCTCGGCAACAGGCGCCACGCTGAGGGTTTCGCTGGCCAGGCTCCTGCTGACCTCGCGTCCGTCAAGGATGACCGTGTTGAAGACGAGCGTCCGTTCGCCCGGGACACCGGCTGCCGTGACGTTCTTTTCGCCCTCAAAAAGATCCGGGTCCTCGACCGTACGGGTCTCGTAAGGGACGGCTTCGGTGACAGTGTCCTGGGAACCGGTCAGGACACGGGTGACTTTCAGGACCATGCCGTCAGTGATCTCCGCGCGGACAGGAACCGAGAGCCGGTCCGCCGGAGCAAGCTCGGTGCCGGTCTCCTGGAGAAGTTCGCGGACCGTGCCGGACGTGGTTTCTATCTGTGTGGTTTTGCCGTCCGCTACCAGCAGGACTGTCTTGGGGGTGGAAATGGAGAGCCCGGTCAGCTTCGTGAGCGAAGTGTCCAGCGATGCGGAGAGGGATGACTTCGACGAGACCCGGAGTTCGGAAACCAGGTCGGCCACCGTAGCTCCGGTGGTCTGGATGGTGTGGCCGGTGCCGTCGACGTTCACGTCAACGGTCTTGGCGGTGATGACTTCGATCGTGGTGCCGTCCTGCACCTCGGTGCCGGGAGCGGGAACAACCAGGTCTGCCGCAGCCAGCTGGATGTCGGCCTTTTCCAGGACGTCCTCGACGGTGCCGCCAAAGGTCAGGATGTCGCTGGATTCGCCGTCCACCTTGAGGACGACAGACTTGTTGGTGCCGACAAAGGCCACAAGCCCCAGGATGAGGGCCACCATGACGGCGGCCTGGCCGCCGAGTTTGAGCCCGCGCCTCACGAAAGAAGTTGCCACGCCAATTCCAAACTTTTACAGCTCCCGGGCACGGGGACATGGCACAAGCCGGGCGGACTCCGGATCTCACGGAGCGCCGGCGGGTGCAGGCAGGGACCGCTTCGGTGTCTGCGCACTCCGCCGGGAGGCAGATGCGCTGAGACAAAGAGCTGGTATCAGTCCGGCAGCCTTCCCCGACCCCGGCTAATAGGTCCCTACCGTAACCGAACCGTGATCTGCGGGCAAACCGGGCCCTGACCTGTGACTTTCGTTACATCATCTGGTTCCGGGCTTATCACGCCGGCAGGCTGCCCTGCTCCCAGCTGCCGTAGACACGTTCGGTATTGGCACTGATCGAGGCGCAGAAGGAGTCCAGCTCCACGCCGCGGACCTCCGCCATGGCCCGCACTGTGTACGGGATCATGTAGCTGGCGTTGCTTCGGCCGCGATAGGGGTGCGGGGTCAGGAACGGCGCGTCCGTTTCCACGAGGACCAGGTCCGGCTCAGCGATCGCGAGCGCATCGCGGATACCCTCGGCGTTACGGAAAGTGACTGTTCCCGCGAAGGACATGTACCAGCCCTTTTCATTGCAGATGCGGGCAAGGCCGGCGTCTCCGGAGAAGCAGTGGAAGACGACGGCGTGCGGTTCGGCTTCTTCTTCCAGGACTTTGACCACGTCATCGTGCGCATCGCGGTCGTGGATCTGGAGGGCGGTGCCCGTGCGCCGGGCAATGTCGATGTGGCGCCGGAACGAGTACTGCTGGGCACCCACGCCCTCAGGCCCGGTACGGAAGTAGTCCAGCCCGGTCTCTCCCACCGCCCGGACCCGCGGCTGCAGGGCCAGGGACTCAATCTCGGCAAGGGCATCATCGAGGGTTCCGGCAGCGGCCAGCTCCGGCGCATCGTTGGGATGGATTGCCACGGCAGCGAGCAGCCTGTGGTCCTCACGGGCCAGGCGCGCCGCCGCCCGGGACGATTCCAGGTCCGTTCCCACCTGAACGGCTCCGCTGACCCCGGCGGCGGCAGCGGCATCCAGCGCTGCGGAGATCCCCACGGCGCCCGGTGCACCGTAGTCCAGGTGTGTGTGGTTATCGGGGACGGTCACGGGCAGCGGTTCCGGTGCCGGTCCGAAAGCCTTACCCGGGCGGTGATCCCCGCCTGTCGTGTCCCCTTCCTGCTGCTGGTAGGTCTGCGGTATCTGCCCCGGAAAATAACCGCCATCGATAGTCATGTCTTTAAGCCTAAGTGAGCTTGTACCCTGTACGTACATATGTGCCAAACCGCCAGCCGTGCTCTCCTTAGCGAGTGCTTCGGCTGTGTCCGCCGTAGCCCGAAAGGTTTTCATGGACGCTCGAGACACGTCTGCTGCCACCGCTGGTCTTGATGCGCCGGGCTCCGGGCTTGCTCCGCTGTCCGGAGGCGGAACAGGGACGGCAGAGGACACCTTCCTCGCGGCCAGCACCAGGATCCTGGATGCCATCAACTCAGTGATCGACGGCAAGGAAGACGCCTCCCGCCTGGTCCTGACGGTGCTCCTCGCCGAGGGACATGTCCTGCTGGAAGATGTCCCCGGAGTCGGCAAGACAATGCTCGCCAAGACCCTTGCCAGGGCAGTGGACTGTTCCGTGACCCGTATCCAGTTCACGCCGGACCTGCTCCCGTCGGATGTCACCGGAGTCTCCATCTACAACCAGGATGCCCACCGCTTCGAGTTCCGCCAGGGCCCGGTTTTCGCGAACATCGTCATCGGGGACGAAATCAACCGCGCCTCCGCGAAGACCCAGTCTGCACTGCTGGAGTGCATGGAAGAGCGCCAGGTCACGGTCGACGGCGGGACGTACCGGCTGGCAGAACCTTTCATGGTGGTGGCCACGCAGAATCCCCTGGAAATGGAGGGCACCTACGCGCTCCCCGAGGCCCAGAGGGACCGGTTCATGGCGCGGATCTCGCTGGGCTACCCGGACACGGCATCGGAAATGGAGATGCTCGAGACCCACCAGTCGGTATCGCCGCTGGATGCGGTTGTTCCGGTGGCCACCGCCCGCGACATCGCAGCCATGACGGCTCGGGTCCGGGATGTCTATGTTTCCGCCGCGGTCAAGGAATACACGGTGGCTATCGGAGCGGCCACCAGGGACCACCCGCAGATCCGCCTCGGGGCGAGCCCGCGGGCACTGCTGCAGCTCCTGCGGGCATCCAAGGCCCGCGCAGCCCTGGACGGGCGTGACTTCGTCCTGCCCGACGACGTCGCCCAGCTTGCCGGCGCAGTGCTTCCCCACCGCCTGATCCTCGAACGCAAGGCCCTGGGCGCCGGGGAAACTCCCGCGGCCGTGCTGCAGGCCATCCTGGCGAAGGTGCCGGTCCCCCGGCCGCCCGGCGCCCAGCTTCCCGCCGCCCGGCCGTAACCGCCAGCCCGCCCGAGGAGGGCCATGCAGTCCAAAGTCAGTACGCGTATGCTCACCAGCCGCGGCTGGGCACTGGCCGCGGCCGGCGTCGTTGCCCTGCTGAGCGCTCAGGTACTCGGACGCCGCGATCTTCTCCTGCTGGCAGTGTTCCTGATCCTTCTGCCCCTGGTCGCCGCACTCGCCCTTCGGCTCCTTCGGCCGGTCCTGACCGTGGAGCGTACCTTCGTCCCGGTCACGGCCCAGACCGGGACCGCCGTCAACATCTCCCTGTCCATAACTCCGGTCCGGCCGCTTACCGCGTCGGCCACCATGCAGGAGGAACTGCCTCCCCGGTTTGGCGCGAGCCCGCAGTTCCGGTTCCCGGCGACCCGGACGGACCCCCGTGGAACCAGCAGATACGAATACCGGCTGCGCTCCTCCAGACGCGGCATGTACCGGATCGGCCCGGTCAGCGCCGGGTTCCAGGACCCCTTCGGATTGGCCGTGCTGCGCCACACCATCGGCGGAACGGACCCGCTGATCGTCAAGCCGGCACCCGCTGAGCTTCCGGCAGGGGTTCTCGAGGGGCTCCGCGGATCAGACGGGCCCGTCGCTGCCCGCCTGCAGGGCGTAGCCAGCCAGGACGACGTCACCACCAGGGAGTACCGGCACGGGGATCCCATGCGGAGGGTGCACTGGTCGGCCACAGCCCGGCACGGCGAGCTGATGGTCCGCCAGGAAGAGCCGGTGACCACCCCGCGGGCGACGCTCATCCTGGACCAGCGTGAATCCTGTTACGACACCGGGTTCCTCTCGCCGTTCTGGGCGGAGGCAGCCGATGGTTCCGCCCCGGCAAGCTCCGAGTCCTTCGAGTGGGCTGTCTCGGCAGTGATGTCCATTGGGGCGCACCTCATGGAGCACGGTTTTGCCGTGCGTGTCCTTGATGTCCTGGCCCGGCCCGGCCTCGCCCGGTCACCTTCGGCCGTCGACTCCGGGACGGATACCTTCACTGGTCCCGCCGGCATCGAGGAACTGGGAGAGGGGCTGGCTGCCCTGGGGCTCGAAGCGTCGGGCGCGGGCGCCCCGGAGCCGCAGCCGGCGAAACTGCTCCGGCGCCGCACGCCCGGCTTCCCGGGAGCGGCCCAGACCTGGACTGCTCCGCAGCAGGCTCCGGGGGTCCGCGGTCCATTCGGCGATGTCCTCACGGAGGCGCTCCTCGGCCAAAAGCAGCGCGGCCCGCTCGCCGTCGTCACCGGGGCCCTGACCGAAGCTGATGCCCGCCGGCTGGCACCGGCCGGTGAACTGGCCCCGGCGGCCGTTGCCCTCCTGGTCTGCGAGCGTCCCGCTGCCTCGGCTCCTGCGCTGGCTGTCCTTCGGGCGGCAGGCTGGAGTGCGGTGGCTGCAGTCCCCTCCCGGCCGCTGGCCTCCGTCTGGTCGGAGACAGCGGCACAGCCTGCCGGCCAGCGGGCAGATCAGTTGGGAGGGGCACGATGACGGCAACGGCAACCCGGACCCGGCAGCGGCCGGAGGATCCCGGTACGCGCAGCCCCCGCACCGGCTCCGCCCAGCTGATGACCTCGGCTGCAGCGGCCGCGGCGGTTCTGCTGTGTGCATTCAGCGTGCAGGGCGTATTGGAAGGCCTGGCCTGGATGTGGCCCCTCGCCTTCATCGTCGTCGCGGTTTCGGCATCGATGGCCCTGGCGCGGTACCTCCTGCTGCCTACGGTACTCGTCCCGGTGGCAGGGCTCCTGGTGCTGGCCATGGCCCTGACACTCGTGTTCTCCTCGGAGGAGAGTTTCCTGGGCGTGATCCCTACGGCAGCTACCCTGGCCCGGGCGGAGACCCTGCTGGCAGAGGCGCAGAGTGTCGTGATCACGCAGGTCATTCCCGTTGTTCCGGATCCCGGCGTCGTCTTCATCGCGTGCCTGGCCATCGGGCTGGTCACGGTCCTGGTCGATACCTTAGCGGTAACCCTGCGGATGCCTGCAGCCAGCGGCCTGGGCCTCCTCACGATCCTGCTGGTTCCGGCGATCATTAAGCCGCAGAGCGTGGGTGCAGCCGGTTTCGCTGCTGCGGCGTCCGGCTTCCTCCTGGTCCTGGCCGCCGGGGTGTGGCAGGAACGAGCCACGGGCACAGGGCCCACGAAAAACCGAACGAAAGACGGCACGGCAAACCGGCCTTCCAACGCCCATGCCGCAGGCGCCCTGGGGATCGGGGCGGGCGCCGTGATCGCCGCCCTGCTGGTACCCCTTGCAATACCGGGTTTCAACACGGGCGCTTTTCCGCAGGGCGCACGGATGGATTTCTTCGCCGGCACCACCGGGCTCAACCCCGTGGTCACCCTCGGGAACGACCTGCGCCAGCCCACCGCGACCGGCCGCATCACCTACGCCACGGACTCCACCCGCCCGCTCTACCTGCGGTCCACGACGCTGGAGGACTTTTCCGGCAGCCGCTGGGCGCCGGACACCCGCTCGGAGGAGCGGCGCACCGGAACCGGAGCGATGATCCCCCGGGAACCTGCCAGTCCCGACATCGAAACCACCGTCACAACGACGCTCATTGCCTCGCAGTCCTACGCCAGCCCCTGGCTGCTGGCTCCCTATGCCCCGTCCTCGATCTCCGGGGCAGCCGGAGCCTGGACCTGGGATCCGTCCACCATGACCCTCCTCTCGGCGGACGGCAGCGCCCAGGGCCAGTCCGGGTATGAAGTCCGCAGTGCTGTGCCAACGGTGACAAGTGAAAGGCTGGCGGCAGTGCAGCCGGCTCCGGAGGACGCCGTGGACGGGATTTTCACCGAGCTTCCGGACAATCTCCCCCAGATCATCCGGGATACCGCACGTGAGGCAGCGTCCGGTAAGGCCTCTCCCTACGACCAGGCGCTGGCGCTGCAGTCCTTCCTCCGCGGCCCGGAGTTCAGCTATTCCCTCGACGCGCCTGTTGAAGGCGGTTACGACGGCAACGGGATGGACGTTCTGGCCCGGTTCCTGGAACAGCGCTCCGGTTACTGCGTACACTTTGCTTCGGCAATGGCCGTGATGGCCCGCGAAGTCGGCATTCCCAGCCGGATCGGCCTTGGCTACGCACCTGGACGTTCCACCAACCAGACGGCTGCGGGTCCTGACGGGCAGGAACTGGACGAGTTTGCGGTCGATTCCCGCGATGCACACGCCTGGCCAGAGCTCTACTTCGAAGGTGTTGGCTGGGTCCGCTTTGAACCGACACCGTCCCGGGGCGTCGTACCCACCTATGCCATCCCGCGGCAAGCAAACGCAGCCTCTGCGGTCCAGGCAGACAATGACCCGCGCGGACTAGGCGCCGCGATCCCGGCACCTGCCCCGTCCACCCCTGCCCCGGGCCCTGAAACTCTCCCTGAAGAACCCGTGGAAACCGGCGGTGCGCCGGTAGCCGGCGTCGGAATCGCGGTGCTCGTGGCTGCAGCAGCCATCCTGGCACCGTGGGCACTGCGGCGGCGCCGGACCCGGCTGCGCCGCAGCTCCCACGGCTCCTCTGGGGGCGCCCGGCTGGCCTGGGCAGAGGCCACAGACCTTGGCCAGGACTATGGTTACCCGGCCAGGACAGCGGACACCCCGCGGTCCTATGCGGATCGCCTCGTGACCGAGGCCGGGCTCACCGGACCTGCGGCAGCGGCGTTGCAGCGGCTGCGCCGGGACTACGAAACCGAGGCCTACGCTGCCCCGGTGCCCGGTTCGGGCCCCGCGGCAGGGTCTGCGGGGCGGAGTGCCACCTTCCCGTCCACGTGGTCCGACGTCGACGCCGTGGCCCACGCGCTGGGCGTTTCAGCACCGCTGGGGACCCGGCTGCGTGCCCTGTTCTTCCCTGCGTCCCTGGGTCGTGCCAGGAAGAAGTAACGCCTTTCGGAAACCGGTCGTTAAACAGAAGTGTCCCGCCACCTGTTGCTTTCCAGTGACGGGACACCTCGGCAGGCCGGGAACGTCCCCGGCCTGATCCAGGGCTGCTAGGCCGTGGGGTCGGCGATGCCGATGTACTGCGTGTAGAGGTACTCCTCGATGCCCTCATCGCCGCCCTCGCGGCCCAGGCCGGACTGCTTGACGCCGCCGAACGGTGCCGCGGCATTCGAGACAACGCCCGCGTTCAGGCCCAACATGCCGGTCTCCAGTTTTTCGCCGATCCGCAGGCCGCGGTTCAGGTCCTCGGTGAAGACGTAGGCGATCAGGCCGTATTCGGAGGCGTTGGCCAGCTTCACGGCTTCTGCTTCGGTGGAGAAGGTGATGACCGGAGCCACCGGGCCGAAGATCTCTTCCTTCAGGATCCGGGCACCGGCCGGCACGTTCTTCAGCACGGTGGGTGCGTAGAAGTAGCCGGGGCCGTCCACCGGGGCGCCGCCGACCACGGCGGTGGCGCCGTGGTCCAGGGCGTCCTCGACCAGGGAGTGGACCTTGTCACGGGACTTGGCATCGATCAGCGGCCCGATCTTGGACTCATCCTCCGTACCGCGTGCGGTGGTCAGCGCACCGACCTTGGCGGCAAACTTCTCGCTGAACTCGTCGGCGATGTCTTCGTGGACGATGAAGCGGTTGGCTGCGGTGCAGGCTTCGCCCATGTTCCGCAGCTTCGCTGCCATGGCCCCCTCCACTGCCTTGTCGATGTCGGCGTCTTCGAAGACGACGAACGGTGCGTTGCCGCCCAGTTCCATGGAGGTCCGCAGCACCTTGTCCGCAGCGTCACGGATCAGCCCCTGGCCGACCGGGGTGGAACCGGTGAAAGAGACCTTGCGCAGCCGGTCGTCCTTCATGATCGGTCCGGTTACCTCGCCTGCTTTCGTCGTGGACACAACGTTCAGGACGCCGGCGGGCAGGCCGGCTTCCATCATCACGGCGGCGAAAAGCTGAGACGTCAGCGGCGTGAGCTTCGCGGGCTTGAGCACCATGGTGCAGCCGGCGGCCACCGCGGGAGCGATCTTGCGGGTAGCCATGGCCAGCGGGAAGTTCCACGGGGTGATCAGCAGGCAGGGGCCAACCGGCTTCTTGGTGACCATGATGCGGGACTTGCCGTCCGGAGCAGTGCCGTAGCGGCCGGTGACGCGGACGGCTTCCTCGGAGAACCAGCGCAGGAACTCGGCGCCGTAGGCAACTTCGCCGCGCGCTTCAGCCAGCGGCTTGCCCATTTCCAGGGTCATGAGCAGCGCGAAGTCCTCGGCGCGGGCCGTGACAAGCTCAAAGGCGCGGCGCAGGATCTCGCCGCGGACGCGCGGCGCAGTGGCTGCCCAGGACTCCTGCGCCGCTGCAGCGGCGTCCATTGCGGCTGCGCCGTCTTCGGTGCTGGCGTCGGCGATGCTCAGCAGCACCTTGCCGGTGGCGGGATCCTCGACGTCGAAGGTCTTCCCGCCGGCGGCGTCGCGCCATTCTCCGTCGATCAGCAGGCCGGTGGGAACCTGGGCCAGCAGTTGGGCCTCGCGGTCAGCGGTTACAGCCATGGGTGAGCCTCCATACGTACGTGGGTTTTCCGGATCACATTCGTCCGGTGCTGCCTTTACCGTAAAACGGTGACTGCCGGGTGTAAATGCGTACCTGCACAACACATCGGGCACTTCACTGTGCACTTGGCCCAGGGTCGGTGCCGGCAGCCGTGGCTAGGGTTGAGTCCCCCGTGCCGCGAGCACGGCTTCGTAGAGTTCGCGTTTGCTGATCCTGGCATCGGAGGCGATTGTCGCCACTGCGTCCTTGAGCCGTGATCCCTGGGAGATCAGGGCGTTGACCGCCTCCACATGGTCCTCAGGCGCCTCAGGCGATGCTTCTCCTGCCCCGCCCACGACGACGGCGATCTCGCCGCGGATCTCGCTGGATTCGGCCCATTCGAGCAGTTCGCGGAGCGGGCCCCGCAGCACCTGTTCGTGAAGCTTGGTCAGCTCGCGTGCCACCGCTGCCGGACGGTCGCCCCCGAACGCGGCATCGAGGGCCCTCAGCATCACCTCGAGGCGGTGCGGGGCCTCGAAGAAGACCATGGTCCGGCGTTCGGCGGCAAGCTCGTCGAGCCGTGCCGCCCGCTCGCCTGCCTTCCGCGGCAGGAAACCCTCGAAACAGAACCGGTCGGTCGGCAGGCCTGAGAGCGCCAGCGCCGTCAGCACGGCGGACGGTCCTGGAGCAGCCGTTACCGGAATGCCTTCGGCTGCCGCGGCTTCTACGAGCCGGTAGCCGGGATCCGACACGGAGGGCATGCCGGCGTCGGTGACCATGAGCAGGACCGCACCGCCGCGGACCAGGTCCAGCAGTTCGGGAGTCCGGGACTGCTCATTGTGCTCGTGGTAGCTCAGGATGCGACCGGTCGGGGTGATCTTCAAGGCGCTGACCAGGCGGTGCAGCCGCCGGGTATCTTCCGCGGCAATCACGTCGGCGCTCTGGAGCAGGTCGATCAGCCGGACTGTGGCGTCTCCCATGTTGCCGATCGGCGTAGCTGCCAGGACGATCTGGCCGGGTCCGCCGGCACTCCGTGTGCCGGCGCCAACAATGCTGCCGGCAATATCTGGCTGCCGGGGTCCGTCCATGCTTGAGTCCACCCTCCAACCCTACGCGACACACTATAGAGTTGAGCCCGTGACCCTGTCCCTGCCCCCCGCCCCGCCACGGGCAGAGGCGGCGCGGGTCCTGCCCCCTGCGGGTGCGTTCACACCGGAGGCCTTACGCGACCGGCTGCTGGGCGCGGCGGTCCCGGCCCGTCCCTGGATGTGGGCAGCTGCCCTGGGAGCGGCCCTTCTGGCGGGCGTTCTCCGCTTTGTCAGGCTGGGCGAAGTGGAGACCCTGATCTTCGACGAAACCTACTACGTCAAGGACGCCTACTCCTATCTGGTCTCAGGCTATGAGCGGGCCTGGCCTGAGGACGCCAACGATTCCTTCAGCTCCGGGAAACCCGGCGTCCTGCTCGAGGATCCGGAATATGTAGTGCACCCGCCGGTGGGCAAGTGGATGATCGCTTTCGGCATGGCTCTTTTCGGGGCGGAGAGCAGTTTCGGCTGGCGTTTCTCCGCGGCACTCACGGGCACCCTCACGGTGCTGCTGCTCGCCCTGATTGCCGGCAGGCTGTTCAAGTCCCCGCTGCTCGGCGCTGCAGCCGGAGTCCTCCTTGCTGTAGACGGCCACCATTTGGTCCACTCGCGGACCTCCCTGCTGGACGTATTCCTTGCCTTTTGGGTCCTGGCCGCGTTCGGGGCACTGCTCCTGGACCGCGACGACGGCCGCAGGCGCCTGGCCCGAAAACTCGGAGTACCGCCCGGAGCCTTTCCTTCGACGTCTGCACTGAGGACCGGGCCGTGGCTGCTGTGGCGCCCCTGGCGGATTGTGGCAGCAGTGTGCCTTGGGCTGGCTGTGGGCACCAAATGGTCTGCCCTGGGCTTCATCGCCGTCTTCGGGGTGATGATCGTCCTCTGGGATATCTCCGCCAGGCGCGTCGCCGGCATCCGCCACTGGCCCGCCGGACTGGCGAAGGACGGTGTTCCGGCCTTCTTCACTGTCATTCCCGTGGCGCTGGCCACCTACACGGCGGCCTGGACCGGATGGTTCCGCTCTTCAGGCGCCTACGGCAGGCAGTGGGCCGCAACGAATCCGTCGGACGCCTTCGGCTGGCTTCCCGACTCCATCCGCTCCCTCGCGGAGTACCACCGAAGCGCCGTCACCTTTCACAACGGTCTCAGCTCAGAGCACCCGTACGAGGCAAGTGCCTGGTCTTGGCTGTTCCTGGGCCGGCCCACCTCGTTCTTCTACGAGACACCTGCACCAGAGAGCCCGGGCTGCGGCCTCGAAAACTGTGCCTCGGCGATCTCGTCGGTGGGCAACCCGCTGGTGTGGTGGGCCGCCCTGCTCAGCCTGGGAGTGGTCCTGGCATATTGGATCGGCCGGCGGGACTGGAGGGCCGGTGCCATGCTCGCGGGACTTGCCGGCGGCTACCTGCCCTGGTTCGCTTTTCCGGACCGGACCATGTTTTACTTCTACGCCGTCGCTTTCGAGCCGTTCCTCATTCTTGCCCTGACTTTCACGCTGGGGCTGGTACTGGGCCGGTCGGCTGACTCGGCACTGCGGCGCAGGCGCGGCGCGGTCATCGCAGCATGTTTCGTGGCTGCTGCTATTCTCGTCTCTGCGTTTTTTTATCCGGTCTGGACGGCCGAGAACATCCCCTACTCCGATTGGCGGCTCCGAATGTGGATGCCGAGCTGGATCTAGGTCTCACCGCAATTGTGCTTGCACAGAAAGGGGAGTCGCTGTGCGCGAATCCTCCACCGACTTGTTCGTCGAGCTCCCCGGCGACTCCAACATCACTGATCTCCTGCTGGCGACAGTAGCCCGGGCTCCCGAACGTCCCTTGTACGCCCGGAAGAACGAATCCGGCTGGCAGGACGTCACCGGTGCCGCTTTCCTTGCCCAGGTCACCGCCGTCGCCAAGGGGCTTATGGCCCAGGGCGTGCAGCCCGGGGACGCCGTAGCGGTCATGTCCGGAACCCGCTATGAGTGGACGGTCGCTGACCTGGCGATCTGGTTCGCGGGAGCGGTGACGGTCCCCGTGTATGAAACCTCCTCCCCCAGCCAGGTCCAGTGGATCCTGCAGGACTCCGGTGCCCGCCTCGCCTTTGCCGGAGATGGCAACAAGGCACGCATTGTTGCCTCCGGTGCGGCGGCCGCCGGACTGGACGTGAAGGTCTGGAAACTTACCGACGACGACGGCGCGGACACGCTCGCCGGCCTCGCTTCCCTGGGCGCGGGTGTGCAGGACGCCGAACTGGAAGCTGTCCGTTCCTCCCGAGGCCTGGCCGACGCCGCCTCTCTGGTCTACACCTCGGGCACCACCGGGCGTCCCAAGGGCTGCGAAATCACCCACGGTAATTTCGCCCTGTTTGCGGTCAATGTCATCGAATTGCTTCCGGAGATGCTCAAGCAGCCCGGTGCCCGGACGCTGATGTTCCTTCCGCTGGCGCATGTGCTGGCCCGCGCCGTCCAGGTTGGCTGCCTCGCTGCCGGAGTGACGCTGGGACACAGTGCGACTGCAGCCGAACTGGTCGACGATATGCAGTCCCTTCAGCCCACGTTCCTCCTGGCCGTTCCCCGTATCTTCGAAAAGATCTATGCCGGCGCAGAGGCAAAGGCCCAGGCGGCTGGCAAGGGCCGGTTGTTCGAAACTGCGGCAGCCACCGCCGTCGCCTATTCCGAGGCCGCTGACCGTGCGGCACGGGGCGGCAAAGGACCTTCCCCGGCGCTGCGGACCCGGCATGCCCTGTTCGACCGCCTCCTCTATCCGAAGGTCCGCAATGCCTTCGGCGGCAAGCTCAAGATCGCCATTTCCGGGGCCAGCCCGCTGAGCCCCCAGCTGTGCCACTTCTTCCGCGGCGCCGGGATCACGGTGCTGGAGGGGTACGGCCTGACCGAGACCACAGCTCCGGCGTCGGTCAACACGGTTCCGCTGACCAGGGTTGGCTCCGTGGGGCTGCCCATGCCGGGGAACGCAGTCCGGATTGCCGGGGACGGCGAGGTGCTGGTCCGCGGCGTGGGTGTTTTCAACGGCTACCACCGCAATCCGGAGGCCACGGCCGAGGCGTTCAGCGACGGATGGTTCCATACCGGTGACATCGGTTCCCTGGACGAGGATGGTTTCCTGTCCATCACCGGGCGGAAGAAAGACCTTCTGGTAACGGCGGGCGGCAAGAACGTTGCCCCGGGGCCGCTGGAGGAGAAGATCCGCGAGCACCGTCTGGTTTCGCAGGTAGTGGTGGTCGGGGAAGGCCGGCCGTTCGTTGGCGCGCTCATCACCCTCGACGACGAAGCGCTCCAGGCGTGGGCCGCGGAAAACGGACTCGCGCTGAACAGCCTGGAAGCCGCAGAGCATCCCCAGGTCCTGGCGCAGGTCCAGCTGGCGGTAGACGCCGCGAACTCCAGCGTTTCCCGGGCCGAGCAGATCCGGCGGTTCACCGTTCTGCCCCGGGACTTCTCCCTGGACACCGGCCACGTCACCGCCACGCTGAAACTGCGGCGCCAGGCCGTTATTCAGGACTTCTCCGCCGAAGTGGAGAAGATGTACGCCAAGCAGCCGTAACCCAGCTTCCGCAACGTGAAAGGCCCCGCCCCCGAAAAAACCGCGGGGGCGGGGCCTTCTGCGTTGCGGTGAAACCTAGAGCGCCTCGAGGGAATCGAGGTAGCGCTTCCGGGCCTCATCCCGGGCAGCACGTGAACGTTCACGCCGCCGCTTGGTAGGCCACGTGAAGACCATCACAAGAATGCAGGCCAGCAGGACTATCGCGGCAACAGTGCCTCCCGCGTCCATCCAGAACTGCGAAGGGAAGAGCCGGATCAAGGTGTCGTCCATTCGGAAGGTCCAGTTGCCCTGTGAGAAGAAGATGTTGTGCACCAGGGTGAAGAACTCTTCCCAGGCAACTACGGCGGCGGCCAGCAGAGCGGCAATCACGGCAAGCGTCACCACGGCTCCGGCAAACAGGGCACGCCTGATGCCCCCCGGGCACCGGCGGGCCAGGTAGACAGCTCCCGCAATGCTCAGAAGCGCCATGCCGGCCGCAGCAAGGAAGGCCACCATCAGGACCGCCTTGACGTCAGCCATGTGGGACACCTCCGTGGCGAGGTACAGGGGCTCCCCCTGGGGCGTCACCAGATCTCCCAGATAGCGCGGGGAGGAAAAGTTCAGCAGATAGTCCACCGCGTAGGACCCGTAGGTCATCCGGTCCTCGGTGGTAAAGCCGAAGCCGTCAGCCGGGAAGCCCGGCCGGTGGTACTCGACCCAGAGGAAGACAGGCGTGGCGACGGCCCGGATGGCGCCGGCAAGCAGCATCACCGGGAAGAAAGCCGCGATAGCGACCTGGATGACCCGCGCCAGCACAGGCTTTGCGGCAGCAGCACGCTCTCGCTCGGTGTGGCGGCGGCGGGCTTCTTCCTCCGAAATGCCCGGACCATCGGCTGGCTGCTCCGGCGCTGAGGGGCCGGTGGAAGCGGGTTCCCCGTCCGCCGGCCCGTACCAGGGGCCGCCCTCTGCTTCGGTATCTTCCGGGCGGTTCCGGACAGGACCGGAGGCAGCGCCCGCGGCGGAAAGGCCGGATCCTTGTTCGACCGGGCCCGACGGCTCCGCCGGATCCGGCGCGCCCTTGCCGGTGGATGCCTGCTCGTAACGGCTGAGGTTGGGCATGGTGCTCGCGGCACGCATGGGCAGCTTGCTCCGCTGGGCCACGGAGGGATGACCACCGGGCACCTCTCCCCGGGCGGCCGGCGCAGCCGCGGTGTCCGGCGCAGCCGCGGTGTCCGGCGCAGCCGCGGTGTCCGGTTCGGGTTCAGCCGGAGCCAATGAGGTAGCCGGGGTTGGGGCAAGGGCTTCAGCCGGGGCAGCGTCTTTGACCGGGGCGGCTGCTTCAGCCGCGGCCGCGTCGTCAGTCTGGATTGGGGCTGGAGTCGCTGGGGCTGCAGCGGGATCTGCAGCAGGCGTCCTGCCGTCCAGGTCCCGGCCTTCCCCGGAACTCTCCGCTCCCGTCAGCCCGGCGAATTCCGCGTCCCACGCATCGTGCTCGGCAGGCACCTGATCCGCTGCACGCCGACGCGCAGCGGTGCCCTCGGCGTGGCTGCCGCTGACGATCGTCTCGCTGGCGTCGCTGGGGCCGGCGTCGTTCCCGTTAGTGGACGCACCTGATGGTGCGCGTTCCGTCGTGGGGTCTTGGTCCTGGCTTGCCACTGCTTCGTCTCTCATCCCAATCCTGTATGAAGTCACCGGTGGTGGGGGCTCCGGCTTCGTCCTCTTTAGACCCTACCGGGGACGGCACCCGGTTTACGGGTGCCACCCCGAACCATGCCGGGTCACTGCACGGGCTGGCGGATTCAGGCGGCCCGGACCGATGCTTCCCCTGCATCGCGCGCCAGCAGGTCGCCCCGGTATCCAGCCTGGCAGGCACGTTTACCCAGGATGAGGGTGTAGGCCCAGTAGGCGGCGAAAACGGCCGCTCCAATGCCGATCCGGAGCCAGGCCGGCAGGCCGCTGGGCGTGACGAACCCTTCCACCAGTCCGGAAATGAACAGGACAACCACCAGGCCCAGCGCCACGGTCATCAGCGAACGGCCTTCCTGGGCCAGCGCCGTCAGCCGGGTCCTGGGTCCCGGTGAGACCAGCGCCCAAAAGATCTGGAGGCCCGCTGCCGCTGCCACGAAGATGGCGGTCAGCTCCATGAACCCGTGGGGAAGGATATAGGTGAAGAACACGTCGAGCTGCCCAAAGGAAGCCATCATCCCGCCGGCCGTCCCCACCCCGATGGCGTTTTGGTACAGGATGTACGGCCCCCAGATGCCGGTGACGCCGAAGGCGACGGCCTGCAGCGCAATCCACGCGTTGTTGGTCCAGACCATGCCGGCAAAGGATGCAGCGGGATTCTCAGAGTAATAGTTCACGAAGTCCGACTCCACGTACCGGCGCAGCTCTGCATCGGTACCCATCGCTGCCAGCACGCCCGGGGTGTTCACTACCCAGGCTCCCGCCAGCCACGCCACTGCCGTGAACAGCACCCCCACCGCGACCGTGAGCAAGCGGACCCGGTAGAACGCGGCCGGCAGGGAGTAGACGAAGAACCCGGCGAGGTCCTCGAAGAAGTTGGAACGGGCACCGGTAAACCGTGTCCGGGCCCGGGAGAGCCGCATGGACAGGGAAGCCGAAAGTGCGCCTTCCGGGGCGATGGAACGGATGACGGACAGGTGCGTCGACGCGCGCTGGTAAAGCTGCAGCAGTTCATCTGCTTCTCCTCCGCTCAACCGGCGGCGGGAGGTCAGTTCGTCGAGCCGCTCCCAGTCATCCCGGTGCACTGCGGCGAAGGCATCCATATCCACCTCTTCACCCTAGCGTTTCGTCCGGCTGCCCGGTCTCCGGGACGCGGCAGGACCGGGGCCGGGACCTGCCGCCGAATGCAGAGGCCAGTCGGTAAAGTAGGTCCGGACCAAGCAGCGGGCACCGCAAGACGCAGTCCCGGATGGAGCAAACTGAACGTGAGGCAGGCATGAGCACGGTAGTGACCGGTGAGGCCGTTGTCCTTGAGCTGCGCCCCGCCTCATTCGCCGCGCGGGCGCTGGGCACCATCATCGACGTCACCGCGCAGCTGCTGCTGCTCGTTCTTATGTTTTTCCTGGTCGGAAACGCACTGGACGGAACACTGGATGACGCCCTGACCCGCGCCCTCCTGCTGGTCTCCGTAGTGCTCATCTTCCTGATCCTGCCCGTCACCGTGGAGACCCTCTCCCGTGGCAAATCCCTGGGAAAACTGATCATGGGCCTGCGAATCGTGCGTGACGACGGCGGCGCGGTACGGTTCCGCCAGGCCTTTACCCGCGGCATCCTCGCGGTGCTGGAAATCTACATGCTTGCGGGATCCCTGGCCTTTGTGACAGCCGTTTTCAACGAGAAGTCCAAACGGCTCGGCGACATGCTTGCCGGGACCTACGCGTTGCGCGAGAGGGTCAAGGCGGAAATTCCGCCCGTCGTGGTGATGCCCCCGGAGCTGGCGGCGTGGGCACAATTGGCCGACATTGGCCGCCTGCCGGATCCCCTCTCCCGCCGGGTGTCCCGCTTCCTCGCACAGTCGCTGCGGATGACCCCCCATGCCCGCGCTTCCCTCGGTGAATCACTGGCAACTGAAGTTTCTGCCTGCGTCTCTCCCCCGCCGCCGGCGGGCACCCTCCCGGAAAGCTACCTGCGCGCTGTGATGGTGCAGCGGCGCGAACGTGACTTCGCGCGGCTGAGTGCGCAGCGCGAACGGACCGGCAAGCTGGGTTCCCGGCTGCACCGGCTGCCGTTCGAAGACCGCTAGGTCCCGGACAACAACACACCGGGGCGGCGGGGGGCGCCGAGCCCGCCCGC